>JBDSRU010000079.1:0-6249 GCA_039929145.1 Thermoanaerobaculia bacterium | reverse complement strand
CACCGACGCCTGGGATGCCGTCGCGCGCCGCGCTTCGGGCCTTTGATTCATCCGCCGCTCGCCCACTCCATCTAGCTGAACGCAGGGATCAGTCGATTTCCAGGCTGCGGGCCGTCGGCCGCGCGGGCAGGATCTGTGTGCCCTGATCGCGCCACGCGGCGGTGATCGCGGCGCGCTGGGACGGCGGGGTGATTACCAGGACCGAGCCGCCGCCGCCGGCGCCGCAGGCCTTGCCGCCCCAGGCGCCTTGCTCGAAGGCCGCCGCCAGGAGGGCTTCGATGGCCGGCGTCGAGATCTCGCCGGACAGCTGGCGTCGCGAGGCCCACTCTTCGCCGACCAGCTCGCCGACCGTCGCCCAGTCCGAGGACTCGAGCGCCGCCGGCAGCCGGGAGGCGACCGCGGCGATCTCCGCCAGCCGCTCGACGATGAACGGATCCGCCTCGAGACGGCGGCGCACGACCAGCCAGTTCGCGCCGGCCGAGAAATGACTCTGGCCGGTGAAACCGATCACGAGATGTTCTCCGAGCGCTTCGAGATCGACCGCGAGCGGCGTCACCCGCTCGCCGCCGGGAGCGTGTGCCAGTTCGAGGACACCGCCGAGCTGCGCCGGATAGTGGTCCTGCAGTCCGGTCGGCAACCCCATGAGACGCGCTTCGATGTCCCGGGCCACGGCTGCCCGTTCGCCCGCAGTTCGGGTGAGGGCGTCGTCGCGCTGCAGTTCTGCGGCAGCCAGCAGGGCGACCGCCAGGGCGGAGCTCGCCCCAAGACCTGCGCCACGCGGCGACGCGCTCGAGATGTCGATGGCACACGGCCCCAGGCATTCGGCAAAGGCGACCGCGGCGACCAGAGCGCCGCCGGGCGCTGCCGCCAGCTCCTCCATCCGGCTGGCCTCGAGTTGCTCGCCGTCCTGGCGCACGACGAATCCGTGACGGCGAGGCTCCAGCTGAACTTCGACCGCGAGGTCGAGAGCGACGTTGACTGTGCGTGCGCCGGGGTGCAGCAGGCCGAGCGGCCAGATGTCGAGGGTTCCGCCGCCGAAGTCCGCGCGGCACCAGGTGCGGACGCGGGGCACGACCTACTTCCTCGCGGAGGGATTCGTCTGCACCGGAGACGCACCGCGCCCGGCGGCCTGCGCCACCGGTGCCTGAGGCAGAGCGGCCGCCATCGCGAACGTGCCGGCGGCAACTTCCTTGGGCGCCTGCGTACCGTCCAGCACCGGCCGCAGGAGATCGCGCGCCCGGATGAACTCGACAAGCTGCGTCGAATCGAGCGCCGGAGCGGGGACGCTCTTGAGCGACTGCGGATCGATCCAGGTCCCGTCCCGCTGCACGCGGTAGTCGAGGTGCGGGCCCGTCGCAAGACCGGTCGCTCCGACGAAGCCGATCAGGTCGCCCTGACGAACGCGGCTCCCCGACCGCACCCCGTCGGCAAAACGCGACAGGTGCAGGTAGGAGGTCACGAATCCGTTGGGATGCCGGACCTTGACCGTCTTGCCGCCGCCGCCGGCCCAGCCGGCCGAGAGCACCGTTCCGGCGGCCGTGACGCGCACCGGGGTCCCGACCGGCGCGCCATAGTCGACGCCATAGTGCGGGCGCGACACCTTGAGAACCGGGTGGAAGCGATGGGCGGAGAACTTCGACGTCACTCGCGAATAGGGCAATGGCGCGCGCAGGAACATCTTCTCGCTGGGTCGACCGGAGGCGTCGTAGAAGGCGCCGGCACTGCCGTAGCGATAAACCTCGAGCTCGCGATTCGACTGGTTGTAGGAGAGCGCCAATACGCGCTCGACGCCGAAGTAGCGACCCTCGAGGTAGATCTCCTCGAAAAGAACGTCGAAGCGGTCGCCCGGCTGCAGGTCGCGATTGAAGTCGAGGTCCCACTGCAGGACGTCGGCCATCGAGTAGGCGAGATCGGAATCGGCACCGGCTGCGACCACCGAGCTTTCGAGCGAGCCCGAGAGCTTCCCGTGGACGGCGCGAGTGCGAACTTCGCGGCGATAAGGACGCCACGAAGGAAGCCACTCCTCGCCGCCGCGCTCGACCGAGAGCTCGCCCTGGCCGGCAACGGCGAGCTCGAACCGGCCCGGAGCGGCGCCGTCGAGATAGGCCGCGACCAGCATTCCGGGGCGCAGCTGACGAGGATTCACATAGCGGCTCGCGGCGGCGGCGGCACGTTCGGCCTGGTCTCCCTCGAAGCCCAGGTCGCGCAGCGCCTTGCCCAGGGTATCTCCCGAGCGCAGCATCCTGACTCGATCCGGCTCCTGGCTTGCGCCCAAAGCGGCCCTGGCCGGCGGACTCTGCGCAGCCAGCGCCTGTGTCAGCGGCGCGGACTCGAGCGGCTTTTCTGAAGGTTTCCCGATCCAGGAGGTGAGCGCGAGAGGAGCGACAATGACCGCGCCCACGAGGGGCAGGGCACGTCGGAAAAACTGCAGCACCCTTTCCCTGCTCCACGCACTCATCCAGTGGACCCTCCCCGGCTTCGAATTGTCGATTGGCCGGGAGGCTCCCGGGACCGGAAGCATAACATCCGGCCCTGCGAAAGCTGTGGAACAGGCTTCAGGAGGCGGCCGCGGAGGAGAGCCGGCGGCTCTCACCCACAGCCGCGGACTTCAGCGCAAGAGCTCCTGGATCTGCGATGCAGCCTCGGCCGCGAGTGGACCCTGGAAGAGCACCTCGCCCTTGCGCACCACGATCAGACCCGGCAAGGTGGTGACCGCATGACCCTTCGAGAACTCGCCGTCGCGGTCGAGGTAGACCGGGGCATTCAGAGGGTTCTTGCTCACGAAGTCCTGGATCGCCGGCGCCTCCTCCTGGAAGTTCACCGTGACCACCTGACCGAGGCCCGAGACTCGCTGCGCGAGATCGTTCACCCGCGGCGCGATGTCGCGGCAGCGCGGCGACCACGAGGCCCACACGACAATGATGTGGGTTCCCTGCGCGAGGTCGCCGGACGAGAGTTGCCCACCGCCGAGCCCAGGCAAGCTGCTGCTTTGCTGCGCGCCGGCGGGTACCTGCGCGACTGCCATCAGGAGGCCAAAGGCCAGGATGGCGGCCACCCGGGGCCAGAACTTGCCAGCAGCCACGTGGGCCGGCATCCGATACCGTCGAATCCTTTGCATTGCGATCACTCCAGTCCGAGGAGAGCCCGGATCCGTTGCTGCAGTTCGGTCGGCGCAGCACGCCGGTAGCACCGGGTGCGGACCATCACGATGACCTGTTCGATGCGCATGGCTTGCTCGCGACAATGCGGGCAGTCTTCGAGGTGACGTTCCATGGACTCTCGCGGCAGCTTCTCGCGATCGCGATCCACCCATAGAAAAACCGCCCTGCGTACTCGCTTACACGCCATCGACCGGTCCCTCTGGGCACCTGCTCGCGGCCCCAAGGACCGTTCGCACCTGGATGAAAACATTCGACTGGGCGACGAAATTCCAGAGATTCACGGCGTCAGTTCCCGGAAGCCAGGGAATCAGGCGGAACTTCAGCACCGCGCCTGCGCACGGGCTCGGAGCCGGCGCGCAGGTAGCCGTGCTCGCGCGCGTAGCGCAACATGGCCTCTTCGAGGAGCTTGCGGCCACGATAGAGCCGGCTCATCACCGTGCCGACCGGGATCTCGAGAATCTCGGCGATCTCGCGGTAGGAGAAGCCTTCGATATCCGCCAGGAGAACCGCCATACGGTAGTCAGCCGGCAGGAGATCGAGGGCGCGCTGGACATCTTCATCGAAGGCGTTGGCGAGCGCCTCCTCTTCGGGGTTCTTCATCTGCCCCGCAGCCTCTGGCGCGAGCTGACTCTCGAAGGCGTCCTCGATCTCGGCGAAGTCGCTGCTCTTCGGCGCCGCTTGTTTGCGCCGATACTCATTGATGAAAGTGTTCTTGAGGATCTTGAACAACCAGGCCTTGAGATTCGTCCCAGGCGTGAATTGGGCGTAGCTGCGATAGCCCTTGAGAAACGTCTCCTGGACCAGGTCTTCGGCGTCCTCGGCGTTGCGCGACATCCGGTACGCCGTGTTGTAGAGCGAGTCCAGAAACGGCATCGCGGCCGATTCGAACGCCGCGCGGGAGTCCGCCGGCCGGTCGGCTTCCGCCGGGTGGAGATCGGTCTGCATTTCTGACATTCGATTATCCATCATCTGCCTGCCTGGAGATCAACGCACGAACGGTGCCAAGCCGAACGGGCGTCTCCAGTGGCAACTGCGGCCCCAGTCGCCGCCCCTGCCCGTCCGATAGTGAGAGAATGCCGCGCGACCGCGCCATGAGCCCAGCCGACTCCGCTTCCGTTCCGGAAACCCGCCTGCACAGCCTGGTGGAGTCGATGCGCGGCCAGCCGGTTCTCATGCTCGTCGATCTGGTGGTCGACCGCTTCCTCTCCGGCACACCGAAGCGGATTTCGCGCGAAGCCCCGGTTCTGATTCTGCGCTACGCCGGCGAGAGCCTGGCTCCCGGCGGCGGCGCCAATGCTGTCGCGAATGTCATGGCGCTGGGTGGACGTCCCTTCCCACTGGGCCTGGTCGGCGACGACGACAGCGGCCGCGATCTGCTCGAAGCACTTGCAGCACGCGGTATCCCGACCGCGGCCATTCTCGTCCGTCCGGGCTATCGCACGCCGACCAAGACCCGCATCCTCGCCGGCTTTCCGACCGGTATCAAGCAACAGGTCGTGCGCCTCGACCGCGAGCAGGAGGTTGTCCTCGAAGCGGGCGAACTGGCGGCGCTCTGCGCTGCGATCGGACGGATCGAGAACGCCCGCGCCGCCATTCTTTCGGATTACGGCTACGGCTCGGTCGCGCCTGGTCTGCTGCCCGAGGTCCGCAAGGCGGTCGGCGAGCAGGGCGCGATCATCGTCGACAGCCGCTTCCGGCTCGGTGACTTCGCGGGCCTCGACGGTGCGACGCCCAACGAAGAGGAGGCCGAGACGCTACTCGGACGTCCGCTCGACGACTCCCAGGGCAGCGACCTCCGCGCCGGCCGTGAGCTCCGCGAAAAGCTGGGCGCCCGCTTCCTCCTGATCACTCGCGGCAGCCGCGGCATGTCGCTGTTCACGCGCGAGGGCGCGGCGCATGTTCCGGTCCACGGCACCGACCAGGTGGCGGACGTCACCGGCGCGGGGGATACCGTCATCGGAACCTTCGCCCTCGCCATGGCCGCGGGAGGCTCGCCGCTCGAGGCGATGGTGCTCGCCAACTATGCCGGCGGCGTGGTGGTGATGAAGATGGGGACCGCGACGGTCTCGAGCGAGGAGCTCCACTCCGCCATCACCGCCGATCCGAGGCCGCGCCTGGAGATGACTTGGGCCGCATCCTGACATCTGGCGAACTCGCCGCCGAAGCGCGTCGGCTGCAGGCGGCCGGTCGCACTCTGGCCTTCGCCAACGGGCACTTCGATCTTCTGCATGTCGGCCACCTGCGCTACCTGCAGGCGGCGCGCGAAGAGGCCGATTTCCTCATCGTGGCGGTGAACGACGACGCCTCGGTGCGGAGCCTCAAGGGCGCCGGGCGACCCGTGGTTCCGGCGACCGAACGTGCCGAGCTCCTGGCCGCTCTCTCTCCGGTCGACTTCGTGGTCGTGTTCGCGGGCGCGAGTCCGGCGCCGCTCCTCGCCGAGATCCGCCCCGATGTGCACTGCAAGGGACCCGACTATGGCAGCCCGGAGCGCGTGCCCGAGTACGCGGTCGTGGCGGAGTACGGTGGCCGGACAGCGCTGGTGGGCGACCCCAAGGATCACGCCACCAGCGACATCATTCAAAAGGTACGGGCGCTTCCCCTCGTCGCCGCCAAGGTGGCGCTCGATTGACCCCTTTTTCGCCGCGCTGCTACACTGAGGAGAGATCCGGTCGGTCGCAGCGCCGCGCTGTTCGCGTAGGGCCGGGGACTCTTGTCGTGCGCCATGAAAGGCTCTTGAAGAGATGAGCAATCGCCTCGGAGACGCCCTCCTCAAGTCGGGCAAGGTCAGCCCGGAGCAGCTGAAGGAAGGCCTCGCCCTGCAGAAGGAAAAAGGCGGGCGCATCGGCTCGGCGCTGGTCAAGATCGGCGCCATGACGGAGAAAGACCTGGTCGAGTTCCTCTCGAAGCACTTCGGTGTTCCGGCGATCGACCTACAGAAGGTCGAGATCGACGAGTCGGTCATCAAGGTGATCCCGGCCGACGTCGCGCGCAAGTACACCATCCTTCCGATCGCCAAGGTCGGTGCCAAGGTCACCCTGGCGATGATCGACCCGACGAATGTTTTCGCCATGGACGACATCAAGTTCAT
>JBDSRU010000078.1:0-4335 GCA_039929145.1 Thermoanaerobaculia bacterium | reverse complement strand
TCTCGGAGAGCTCGCGGATCGTCTCCCGACAACGCGCGACGGTCGCGGCGAGCGTGCCGAGGAGCTCGGTTTTTGCAGGGGCGCCGGCGGCGCCGCGAGCGGCGAACTCCTCGTCGCGGTGGCGCTCGAACGGCTGGCCGCCCAGTCCGGTGAGCACCCATTGCGAGAGATTTCCGTGCAGGTGCGCGAGCAGGTTGGCGATGCTGTTGCCGCCGGCGTTCGGATCGGCACCGCGCCACCAGAGCTGCTCCTCGGAGAGCGGCGCCACCGCCCGTTCGATCTTCCCCAGGTACTCGGCCCAGTAGTGTTCGGCGAACTCGATCAGGCGGCTGTTCACGGCGAGGGTCTCCAGAAAAGTGCGCTGGCAGATGCAGCGGTGGGCTCAGCCCTGGTTGGCGCGCCAGGCGGCGAAGTAGAGGTCGGCTTCGGAGACGAAGGAGGCGTGCCGCGGTTGCCAGCCCAGCGCGACCCTGGCGCGGGCGTTGGCGACCTTCTGATGGGCGCCGAGTCCTTCGGCGAGCGGTCCGAACCTTTCCGCCGCCTCGTCCGGTGAGAGCGAGGAGATGCGCCCCGGAATCCCGGCCGCGGCGGCGACGGCGGCGACCATCTCGCCTACCCGCGGATTGGAGCCGTCGCTGAGGTTCAACGCCTCCCCTCCGGGCCCGCGCTCGGCGGCGAGGACGTAAGCCTCGCCGACATCATCGACGTGCACGGTCGACCAGCAGTTGGTGCCGTCGCCCACCATCTCCACTTCGCCGACGATTGCGGAGGCGAACCACGGTGCCGTGAGACCGCCCGCGCCGCCGAAGACGCAACCCGGACGCAGGACGAGTGTGCGCAGTTGGGACGTGGTGGCCGAAAGCACCCGCTGTTCGTGCTCGACGCGCCAGCGCGCCAGGTCGAGGGGTGTGAGCGGGGAGGTCTCGTCGACGGTGCGTCCGCCGGTGTCGCCGTAGACCCAGACTCCGGAGGTGTAGAGGAAGGCGCGCGGAGCGTTCGTGGCGCTCGAAGCAGCGAGGAAGATGTCGATCGCGGCGCGGTCCCGCGCGACCGTGGAGCTTGAATTCTCCGAAGCGCAGTGGACTAGGACATCGCAACCGCGGGCCACGGCGAGAAAACTCTCGGGCACCTCGAGATCGCCCAGAACCGGAACGATCTCCTGGCGTGCCAGGGTGCGGGCCTTCTCGGAACTCCGCGCGAGTCCGAAAACCCGGTGTCCGGCGCGCCTGAACGCCGCCGCCACGGCGCCGCCGATATACCCCGTCGAACCGGTCACGAAGACGTTCATCGGCGCACCTCCTGAAGAGGCGCATTCTGACAGCAGGCGGAGCGGAAAGGGGCCGCTTCGCCGCCGGACACCCGATCACCCACCAGCGTTGGCGCCACCGCCGCCGGTGAACCGGCCACGGTACGCCGAGGGAGAGACTCCGAATCGGCGCTCGAAAGCGCGCCGGAAGGCGTCATCGCTGCGGAAGCCGACCGACGCCGCGACCGGGGCGATGGGCGTCGCGGTGCCCGAGAGCCGCGTTCTGGCGGCCTCGAGGCGGAGCTCCTCGACGAAGGCTGCCGGAGTGCGATCGAAGGCGGCCCGGAACCGTCGGGTGAACTGCCGCGAGGAGAGGCAGGCGCGCCCGGCGAGTGCCTCGACCGAGAGATCCGAACGCAGGTGCCCGTGCATCCACGCGACGAGCTCGGCGAAAGGATCGGTGGCTGCGACCTGAAACTGGAGGGGCTCGGAGAACTGCTCCTGCCCCCCAGGGCGTTTGAGATAGACGACGAGCTCCCGCGCCACGGCAAGCGCGGCGCGTGGACCCAGATCCTCCTCGATCATGGCGAGGGCCAGATCGATGCCGGCGGTCACTCCCGCCGAGGTGTAGAACGGGCCGTCTTTCACGTAGAGCGCGTCGGGCTCGACGCGCAGGGCGGGAAAGCGATCCGCGACGTCGCGCGCGAAGCGCCAGTGGGTGGTGACGCTGCGTCCGTCGAGCAGGCCGCTCGCCGCGAGCGCGTAGATGCCGGTGCAGACCGAGGCGATGCGGCGAATTCGCGGGGCACGGCGCCGCAGCCAGCCGGCGACGCGCGCATTGACCTCGGCGCGCCGCAGACCGCTGCCGCCGGGCACGATGAGCGTGTCGAGCGCGCCCCGGCTCTCGAGCACGCGTGTCGCTTCGAAACGGATGCCGCTCTCGCTGGTGAACATACTCCCGCCGACGCCGAGAATGGCGACGCGGTAGGCGGGTCGGGAGTCGCCCTCGCGGCGGGCCGCGGAGAACGCTTCGCTCGGTCCGACGAGGTCGAGCGCCGCCATGTCGTCGAAAGCGAGGAAGCCGATCGTCAGCGGTCGCATGAGGGCGCCATGCTGTCGCTACCGCCTCCTGGAGGCAAGCGGGCGGTGCGTGACGGGGATGTCCGGAATGGTCGGAAGATTGTCCTTGCGGACATCGGCCGGCGGGCGTACCGTGACCGCTGGAGGCACGCCCATGGTCAAACTTTCTGCGCCGGCAACCGTTTCTCACAGCATGCCCGTACCCAAATTTCCGATCGTCCGCCGAGCTTTCGTCTCGATGCCTCTCCTGCTCGCGCTGTGGGTTGGAGCTCCGGCCGCCGCTTCCGAGCGCGACCGCCTCCTGGTGACGACTGGCTGGCTCGCCGCGCACCTCGGCGATCCGAATCTCGTGCTGCTCCATGTCGGCGATCCGGGCGAGTACGCCGAGGCGCATCTTCCCGGCGCCCGGCTGACTTCGCAGCGCGAGCTCTCGGCCGCGTCGGCGACACCGGCAGCTCCACCGCCGGCCGGGAGCCCGGAGCTCTCGCTCCAGATGTCGGCGCCGGAGCTCCTACGCCAGCAGCTCGAAGCGCTCGGCATCTCGGACGATTCCCGGATCGTCGTCTACTTCGGCAACGACTGGGTTTCGCCCGCAACCCGCATCCTCTTCACGCTCGACTATGCCGGCCTCGGATCGAACGCCTCGCTGCTCGATGGGGGGCAGCCGGCCTGGGTGCGGGAGGGACACGCGGTGACTGCCCAAGTGCCGGCGGCGCGGACCGGCAAGCTCAAGGCGCTTGCCCCGCGGCCGACGATCGTCGATGCGAAATTCGTTCTCGACCATCGGGCGAGCCCGGGTTTCTCGGTGGTCGATGCGCGCGATGCGGTCTTTTACGACGGGGTCGAGATACCCGGGCGCGGGAGTGACAAGCAGCGAGCCGGGCACATCGCCGGCGCGCGCAGCGTGCCGTTCAGCTCGACGACCGACGACGAGCTCAAGCTTCTGCCGGCGTCCGGACTCGAAGCGCTCTTCGCGCGCGCCGGCGTCCGGCCCGAAGACGTGATCATCGGCTACTGCCACATCGGACAGCAGGCCACCGCGATGCTCTTCGCGGCGCGGTCGCTCGGCCGCGAGGTTCGGCTCTACGACGGCTCGTTCGAAGACTGGTCGCGCCACGCCGACTATCCCGTCGAGGTGCCGCCTCCCGCCGCCGCTGCGGCAGCGGCGGGAGAGGCGACGGCGAAACCGTGAGGAGCGGCCGCTCGGCCAGGCCCTACGCCGATCCCTACCTCGCCGGGGTGGGGCTCGGGCTGGTCCTGATCGCTTCGTTCCTCGTCGCGGGCCGCGGCCTCGGCGCCTCCGGCGCCTTCGCCAGCAGCGCCGCCGGACTGGTCGCCGCGGTCGACGCCCCTGGCGCGGCTGCGAGTCCGCTCTGGTCGCGCTATCTGGTCGGCGCAGGGCCGTGGCGAGACTGCTGCTGTTCGAGCTTGTTGGCGTTGTTCTCGGCGGCGCGCTCTCCGCCTGGTTTTCGGGCCGGCTGCGCGGCGAAGTCGAACGCGGCCCGCGCCTCACCCTGCGCGCACGCCGTGCCACTGCCGCCTGCGGCGGCGCGGTGATGGGCGCCGGCGCGGTGCTGGCGCGCGGCTGCACCAGCGGCCAGGCGCTCACCGGCGGCGCGCTCCTCAGTGTCGGTGGCTGGGCCTTCACCCTCGGCGCTTTCGCTGCCGCGTTCGCCGTCGCGCCGCTCCTCAGAAAGCTCTGGCGATGACGAGCGCGCTCTTCGAAGTCGCCAGCGCAGTCGCCATCGGCGCCGCCTTCGGCTGGGCGCTCGAGAGCGCCGGCCTGGGCAGCGCGCGCAAGCTCGCCGGATTGTTCTACTTCGCCGACTTCACGGTCTTCAAGGTTCTCTTCTCGGCACTGGTGACGGCCGCCGTCGGACTGTTCTGGCTTTCGCGCCTCGGCGTCGTCGATCTGGCGCTGCTCGATCTGCCGGCGACGTTCGTGATGCCGCAGCTCGTCGGAGGGCTCATCTTCGGCGCCGGCTTCGCGCTTGCCGGCCTCTGTCCGG
>JBDSRU010000077.1:0-3534 GCA_039929145.1 Thermoanaerobaculia bacterium | reverse complement strand
TCGACCGAGACCAGCATGGCGGTCGCGTACTTGGCGAGCGGAGTGCGGCGATAGAGAAGGTTCGAGACCAGCGGTGCGATCTCACCCGGTGCCATGCCGTTCTGCACCGGGCTCGCGGCGAGCGCTTCGAGCGACGCCGTGAGCAGAGCCGCGCCCATGCCCTTGCCCGAAACGTCGACGATCATCCCGAAGAGCTCGTTGCCCTCGCCGCGCAGCGTCGCCAGGTAGTAGTCGCCCGAAACCCCTCGCGACGGGACGCTGCCGCCGTGGAGCGACCATCCGGCGATCTCCGGCAACTCGCGCGGCAGGAGCCCCACCTGGATGGCGCGCGCCAGTTTGATCTCTTCCTCGAGGCGACGGCGTTCGGCCGACTCCTCGACCAGGGCGATGTTGCGGATGCGCAGCGCGGCGACGGACGCGAGCGAGGTCAGGAGCTCGAGGTCGTCGGCGGTGAAGCTGCGCACATGGGCGCGCGAATCGAGAGCGATCATGCCGAGGGGACCCTGATCGTCGAAGAGCGGCGCGGCGATGAGGCTCCGGATGCCGGACATCATCAGGCTGGCGGCGTGGCCGAAGCGCTCGTCGGCCGCTATGTCGCAGACCAGCGCCGCCTGCCGTTTCTCGATCACCTCTTCGTGCAGGGTGCGTGACAGGAGCGCCTCGGCGCGCGAACCGGGCGCCCGTCGAGCGGTGGCGCGGCGGTAGCGGCCGGGGGCGTCGCGCAGCACGATGACCCCTTCCTCCGGTCCCAGCGCCTTCCAGGCGCAGTCGAGGATCAGCTCCAGGAGCTCGGGCAGGGCCATCGAGCGCCCAAGGGCGCGGTGGACCTCGTTGAGCATCTCCAGGCGTTCGGCGTGACGACGCAACGCCGCGGTGTCGAGCTCGTCGGAGCGGCCGCCGGACAGGAGGTCGGCAGCCTTCATGTAGACCGAGGTGCCGGGAGCGGGAGAGCTGGTCGAGGGCGGCAGAGATCGCGGAGCGCTGCGGTCGGCGATGCGCTCGACCAGCAACACGCTCGTGCCGACGCCGATCTGGTCGCCGGGCGCGAGAGCCTCGCGCACCGTCACCGTCGCCGAGTTGCGCCTCGTGCCGGCGCGCGAGCCCAGGTCCTCCACCCACCAGGAGCCGGCGTCGCGCACCAGACGGGCGTGGCGCCGCGAGGCCGCCCGGTCGGCGAGCACAATGTCGCTCTCCTCGGCGCGCCCGATCAGGATCTCGTCCTGGTCGAAGGAGCGGGTGGTCGCGGCAACGGGGTCGCGTACACCGATGACGATCTGGGACATCGCCGCGCTCCTACTCCGGCTTCACGCCGGACGAGTCCGTATCGAGCCGTCGGCCGCGCACCAGCTGAAAGCTCGAGACATCGAGTCCGCCGCCGCCCGAGCCGGCGCTGTCCAGGGTCAGCCGCCAGTCGTAGGCCGGTGAGATCGTGCCTCGTAGGTGGGCGGTGAGTTGCTCGGAGAGTCCGCTCATCTCGTAGCGCACTGCGTCCTCCTCGCGATTCCAGAGCGTGATCGAGAGCACCCCGTTGGGATCGTGCGCGCCCTCGGCGAGAAAGATGCCGCGGCAGCCGGGCACGGCGCGCAGCGCCGGAATGACCTTTTCGCGGTAGATCTCCAGAAACTCGGCGACGTGATCGGGATCGACGCGCAGCGAGACGATGCGCACGAACGACGAACGCCTGTCGCTGTCCAGGGACTCGCTGCCGCTCACCTCGTCGACGTTGTAACCGGAGGAGGGGATCTCGCGCCGCGACGGATCGGTGGTCTCGAGCGGGTCGGTGGCGAGCCGGATCCGCCACTCCGTGCGCTCGGAGAGAAAAGGCGCCGCTTCCTGGAGCAGCTGGTGGTACAGCCCCTTCTCCTCGTAGGCGCTGGCGCTCTCGGGCGAGTCCCAGATGGTGAGCGACTGGTGCGCTTCGCCGCCGCGCCAGGGTGCAAGAAGTCCGGCGTACAGGCATCCCGACGTGGCGTCGAGCGCCGGCATCACCCGATTCTCGTAGAACCGGGTGAACGCCGCTTCATCCGCTTCCCGCACCCGCAGTCGGATGATTCGGAGAAACATCGGGACACTCCTTCCCGCCTCGACAGAGGACGCCCTGAGTCTAGCCGAAAGAATGCGGCCCGGCGGGAGTCGCGACGCGGCCCGGCGATGAACCCTTGGCGAGCGTCAGCTGGCGGGCGCGACGACGACCGCCCGGGTCTCCGCGTCCGCCTCGACGAACTGCAGCAGCAGGTCGCCTTCGGCCTCGAGCGCACGCAAGTCCTTCTTCAGGAGCTTCCCGAACGGCGCGAGAGAAAGCGTCGCCGCCTTCTTCCGGCGCTCGACCCTGAAGGTTCCGGCGACGAATCCGTCGACGAGGAAAGTACCGGGCACCTGCAGGTTCCTGGTGACGAGACGTGAGCGGTCGGCGTCGGCGACGATGCGGCTGCGGTCGTCGTGGCCGAGGACGAGATTGTCGTACTCGGGCAGGAAACGAACCGGAGCGGGCGTCTCTGCGTCGGGGCGCGGCGCACCGGGAAGATCGAAGAGCTCCCTCCCGCGCGCGTCGCGAAACGTCGAGAGCTCGCCGCGCAACGTCTCGAAGGTCGCGCGCAGGCCGCCGATGCCGGACCAGTTCTGCGCGTCGGTGACGCTCGCCGGCCCGAACGCGGCGAGGTAGCGGCGCACGAGCGCCGGCAGCCCTTCGCCGCCGGACGGGATGGCCTGTCCCAACCACAGCTCGGCGAGCGCAAAATCCGCCGCCGCCGGAAAACCCCAGGGCGAATCGTCGGGCACCTGCACGAGCGGCAGATGGGTGCGCACGGCGTAGCCAATTGCGCGCTCATCGGCGACCGGAAAGCGCGCCGCGAGATGGGAGCGCGCGGCGTCGAAGGTCGCGGGTTTGGCGGTGAAGAAGGCGCGCGCCTCGCCGAGCAGCTGCTCCATGTCGAAGTTTTCGGTCCGGTTGCGCAGGATGCTCTGCATGCCGCGCGAGAGCATCGGCTGCAGCGCTCCACGGAAAGCGACGAGATCGGCCGCGGTGAGCAGATGCAGGGTCGCCCGGTAGGCGGTGGCGCGCACGATGCGCCGCTCCCGGATCGCCGCCGAGAGCGCGCCGCGCTCGAAACCTTCGAGCCGGGTCCACAGGCCGAGATACGGCGGTCGCGGAATCTGCGCCTGCATGCCGGCGAGGCGTTCGACGGCCGCCTCCACCGGAATCGCCGCGCGCTCGAGGAGCATCTGGCGCGCGAGGGTCGCCCGGTTGAGCTCCCGGAGCGAGAGTTCCGGGGCGGAAGGGGAGGGGGCGTTCTTCGCGCGGAGTCGGGTTGCCACGGAGCGAAAAAAGGACCGGTAAAAGTAAAACCTGCCGTCAGAGTTGCTTCGTCAGGGAACCGTGACGGACCAGGCCGCGGTGTCGCTGCTGCCGAAGCCGTCGGCGAAGATCAGGTTGCTCACGCAGCTGCCGGGAATCTGGGCGTGGGTGAGGGCGATGTCGTCGACGTACCAGCCTTCCTCGTCCACGCCGCTGTCGCTGCCGTAGCGCCAGGCGAG
>JBDSRU010000076.1:0-2953 GCA_039929145.1 Thermoanaerobaculia bacterium | reverse complement strand
GTCGCCTGGCGGCCGGTCGCCTACGCGCGCATCTCGCCGGAACTCAAGCTGGCGGTGCTGGTGGCGGAGGACATCGACTTCTTCTCGCACCACGGCTTCGCGGTGGCCGAGCTCAAGAAGGCGGTGGCCGAGGCCTGGGAGGAGGGCGAGATGCCGCGCGGTGCCTCGACTCTCAGCCAGCAGCTGGCGAAGAATCTGTGGCTCTCGCCGTCACGCAATCCGCTGCGCAAGATCAAAGAGGCGCTGCTCACCCGATCGCTCGAGAAACGTCTCGAGAAGCGCCGCATTCTCGAGCTCTACCTGAACGTCGTCGAGTTCGCGCCCGGCGTTTACGGTGCGGAGTCGGCCGCCCAGCGCTTCTTCGGCAAGCCGGCTGCGGCGCTCTCCCGGCACGAGGCGGCGGCGCTCGCGGGCGGGCTGCCCAAACCTTCGAGCTGGCACCCGGGTTCGACTAGCTCGGTCTACCTGCGGCGCGTCGAGCGCATCGAAGGGCGCATCGAGCGGGCCGCATGGCTGCGCGGCGAAATCTGACGGCGACTTGACAGCCGCCTTCGCCAGTGTTCGAATTGCCGCCTCATGAGTCGTTCGAGCTCCGTGCGCGCCAGTTCCGATCTCTCGGCCTCCGGCCTGGGTGTCGCTTCCAGCTGCTGGCGCAGCTCTGCTCATCATCACGCGCATTAGGTAGGCCGGGGCTTCTTGTCCCGGCCCATCGGGCCCGGGACGACCAGCCGAGAATCTGCACCTCCTCCGCTGACCTCTTTCCGGGAACCCGGGAGGAGGTTTTTGCTTTATGGAGAGTTCACAGCGGGTGGAACGCGCGGATCGGGCGGATCGGGCGATCGTCGTCGCGTCGCTGACCGAGCCGCCGGCGGCCGATGGACGCGATCTCGAGCTGCTCGGCGCCTCTGCCGATTGGCTCGAGGTGCGCGCCGACCTGGTCGGCGACATCGACCCGGACTGGTTGCGCGCGCATTTTCCCGGCGAGCTCCTGTACACCCTGCGTAGCGCTTTCGAAGGCGGCGCTTTCGAAGGTTCGCGGGAAACCCGCCTGCGCAGAATCGGCGAAGCCGCACCGCGCTTCGATCGCGTCGACCTCGAAGGGGAGCGCGATTCCGTCCCCGAGCTCCTGGCGCGGATTCCCGCCGCGCGCCGGATCGTCTCCTGGCACGGCGCCCCGATCGATCTCGCGGCCCTCCAGTCCCGGTTGGCGCACCTGGCCACGGTTCCCGCGGCGTACTACAAGCTCGTGCCCGGGGCCGCCAACGCCGGCGAAGAGCTGGCGCCGCTCGCGCTTCTCGCCGGCTCCGCGCGGCGCGACGTGATCGCCTTCGCCAGCGGCGCGGGAGGATTCTGGACGCGGATTCTCGCGCCGCACCTCGGCGCGCCGGTCATCTTTGGTTCGGCGAGCGCGCGCCCGGCGGCGCCCGGCCAACCTTCGGTGACACAGCTCACCCGCGACTACGGTTTCCCGGCGCTGCCGAGGATCCAGCATCTCTTCGGCCTGGTCGGCTGGCCGGCGCTGCAGTCGCTGTCGCCGCGGTTGCACAACGCGGCGTATCGCGAGCTCGGCATCCCGGCGCTCTATGTGCCGTTCGACGTCGAGCAGTTCGGCGACTTCTGGCTCGAGCTGGTCGAGAGCGATGCCTTCTCCGCCCTCGGCCTGACACTCGGCGGAATGTCGATCACCACCCCGCACAAGGAGGTGGCGTTCGCCGTCGCCGGCGCGACGAGCCCGCTCTCCGAGCGCTTGCAGGCGGTCAATACCCTGACGCCGCGGCGCGGGGTCTGGGAGGGGGAGTCGACCGACGCCGAAGGTGTGGTCGAAGCGCTGCGCTCCCGTGGCATCGAGCCGCGCGATCTGCGCATCGCGGTCATCGGTTGCGGTGGCGCGGGGCGGGCGGCGGCCGTCGGTCTCACCGTCGCCGGCGCGAAAGTCGTGCTCGCCAATCGTGGCCCCGAGCGCGGCATGGCGGCGGCGCGTTCGCTCGGCCTGCCGTTCGTCCCCCTCGACGAACTGGTGGAACCGCACGACTCCGCCTCTCCGGCGCACGACGGCTTCGATGTCTACGTCCATGCGACGCCCCTGGGCCGACGCAAGTCGGACGAGCTGCCGCTGCCGGTAGCGCGGATTCCTGCCGGCGCAGTGATCGTCGATCTGGTCTATGGCGAACGGCCGACGCCGCTGGTCGCCGAGGCCCGGCGCCGCGGCCTCACCGCGATCGACGGGCGCGAGGTGCTGCTCTATCAGGCGATTCCGCAGTTCCGCGCGATGACCGGGCGCGAGCTCCCGCTGGCGCTCGCGCGTCAGGTGCTGGGTCTCGAGCCGGGCCTCGCGCCGGGCCTCGTGCCGGAGGGGATGTGAGGCTGTCGTCCACGCTTCCGGCGGGAGTTTCGGCGCTCCTCTTCGAGTCGGCGGCGCGCCTGCGCGGCCTCGAGGCGCAGCTCGCGGGTGAGCTCACGACGCGCGGATTCCGGGAAGCAGTACTGCCGATGGTCGACTATTTCGCGCCCTACGAGCCTCTGCTGCAGCCCTCGGCGCGCGCCGAGCTCTATCGCTTCGCCGATCGCGATGGCGAGCTTCTGGCGCTGCGCTCGGACTTCACCCCGCTGCTCGCCCGACTCCTGGCGCCGCATCTGGCGGCGCTCGAGCGCCCGCTCCGGCTTTTCTATCGCGGCGATGTCGTGCGCTGCCCGGAGCGCGGTGCCCGGGGCGAAGTCGAGCAGTACCAGATCGGCGGCGAGCTGCTGGGTGACGAGAGTTCCGGAGCGGCACTCGAGCGTGAGGCGGCTCTCACCTGTGCGCGCCTTCTCGCCCTGGCGACCGGCGGGCGGGCGCATCTCGTGCTCGGCCTGGCCGGGGCGCTCGACGAGTTGCTGGTCGCCGCGGGGGGCGCGCAGGCGGCGCCGGAGCTCGCGCGGGCCATGGCGCGCCGCGAGCGCAGCGCCGGACGCC
>JBDSRU010000075.1:0-5434 GCA_039929145.1 Thermoanaerobaculia bacterium | reverse complement strand
GCAGGGCGATCCCTCCCGCTTCGCGGGCGTCCGGTTGCCCATCGCCTGCCGTCGTCAGGCGGCTACCGACCGCAACCGCATCGCCGGCTGCGATCGCGACCGGCTCCGCCAGCTCGGAAGTTCCGGCTCTCGGCACTTCTACCAGGACCCAGCCGTATACACGAGCGGCACGAGCGGAAACTGCGCCCGCGGATCGGCCGGCGGCCATCCACCAGGAGACAACGGTGATCGCCGCGACCGCGGCGGTCGCGATCCCCCAGGCGAACCGCGGGACGAGCGGACGGCGGCGGTCCGCCCCGCCCCAGTGGCGCTCCGCGGCGGGGCGGGTTCCGAGTGGCGCGGCGAGCTGCTCCTGCCAGGAAGTACGCGCGGCCGCGGCGATCCCGGCCAGGGTTGCTGCAGGCAGGTCTGGCCTCTCTCCCGCCTGGTTGAGGAGCCGGCGAATCGTCGCTTCCTCTTCAGAGTCTTCGGCACCCGGTCGTCTTTCAAACATGGTCTTTGCTCCCCCATGGTGCGGCGCTCGCCAAGGCCGAGGGCTCGAAATCCTGCGTCAGGCAGTCGTAATGTGCGCGAAAGGCTATCCGTGCTCGCGTGAGCAGTGACTCTGCCGCCTTCGGCGCCATTGCGAGCGAGGAAGCGATCTGCTTGACCGACGCGTTCTCCAGGTATTTCATCGACAGCGCGCGCGCATGGTGCGGCGGCAAGAGGTCGAGCGCTAGGTGGACGAAGCGGGCGCGTTCCTCCCGCAGAAGACTTTCCGTGATCCCCTCTGGCTGCGGAGTCCCCGCCGCCGGACTCGGCTCGCGCTCGTCCGGTAGCGGCACCTCACGCCGGATGCTCTGCTGGCGCCGGTAGTGCATGGCGATCTCATTGCGGCAGCAGGCACAGAGCCAGGTAAAGAAGGCCGCCTCGCCGCGAAAATTCGCGAGACCGGCGAGCGCCTTGCAGACCGTCGTCTGGACGATCTCCCGAATGAGCTCGCGATCGCCTCGCAGGCGCGAGGCTGCGAAGCGATAGAGCGCTGGCAGGCAAGACGCGGTGAAGCGGTCGAACGCCACCGCGTCGCCGGCCCGCAGGCCTTCGGCGAGGAAGCGATCATCGAACTCGGGCTCCGGTCGGCGGTCGGAGTCGGTTGCCCACGCGGTCCACATGGCTAGCCCAGGCCCTCCTTGGCTTTGCGGCGCGATCCCCATGCCGTGGGTAGATGCTCCACCCACTCGTTTCCTTCGTTCGCGAGGTCCAGGTCGGGGACTGTTCGATAGCCTACTTTCCGGCGATCGCGAGCACCAGTGCGGCGAGCGCCGCGTCGGGCTCTCCCGAATCGCCTTTGATCCGGCGTTCGGTCTCGAGCAGGCGAGCGGGCAGGGTATCGATCGTGGCCGCGGGGATCCGCCCCGCGGCGGTGTAGGCCTTGAAGAGAGGAAAGGGTTTCATTCCAGCCACGGGATTCCTGGCCAGGCCGGGAACCCCGCCCTGCAGCTTCGGCACCCACTGCGTGCTGAACCGCCCGTAGTTGCGCTCCCCGTTCGGTACCCGTAGAGCCGCGCAGAGGCCGCGCACCGCGACGATTCGACGACAGAAGGCGGCGAGGCTACCGAAGAACATCAGTCGTGCCGCGAGCGGATCTTCGGCACTGCCCAGGTATCTCTGGAGCTTGGCGAGCGCCTCTGCAGCCCGGCCTTCGCCGATCGCATCGAGGATCTGGAAAGAGTCCTCCTGCCCGCGATCTTCGATGCTCTTTTCAACCAGGGCGGCGTGGATCTTCGCCCCGCCCGAGAGCGCGGCGAGTTTGCGGTATTCGCCTGAAAAGCGCGCCATCGAGTCCGCGTCGACCTCTCGCCCGTCGCCGAAGCCCTCTTCGAAGCGCAGCGTTCGCTTGGCGAGCGCCGCCAGGGCAGCGCGGTCGATTTCGGCTCCGGTTTCGCGTTCAAGCTCGCTCGCCAGCGCCTGAAGACCCGCGAATCCACCTTTGCCGGCGGTGATCTCGCCGGCGAAAGCGACGGCCCTTCTGCGCGTCAGCGCCTCGAGCACAGGGTGCTCTTCCGCGACCGCGCTCTCGATCAGGACCAGAGCATGGCGGTCAGGCAGGCCGTCGCGCACCAGGTCGGCAATCAGCGAAGCGGCGCTGTCGCCCAACCCGCGCAGGCCCGCTCCGACCGCCGCCTTGAGCAGCGGCAGGAGGCTCGCGCGGGTCTCGTCCGGGCCGCTCTTCGCCTTGCCGCCGGCGCGCGAAGCTTTGCCGGCGAGGAGAGCCTCGGGCAGCGCCTCGACGGTACGCTCCGGGCCGAGCACGGCGGGATCGAGATCGAACAGCCGCAGCACCTGAAGGAGCCGCGTAGCCGCATCGCGCGCCTTGCCGGTGAGATCGTCGGGACCGCCGCTCCAGGGTAGCTGCTGGCGAACCTCTTCGAAAAGGGTCGCCGCGGTCGCCCGGTCGGCGAAGACGCCGCTCTCGACGACGGCGACCACCTTGCCTAATGCGAACAGCGAGAAGGTACGCAAGTCGGCGGCGACGTCGGCGATCTCGTCCGGACGGCGGACGACTTGAGGCGAACAGTCGAGCGCCTTGCCGAGCGCCTCCGCCAGCCGCAACCCGGCCGGCTCGGCGAGCGCCCGGCTGCCGTGCACGAGAAAGACCGGTTGCGTTTGGCCGGCGGCGATCGCCTTGAGAATCTCTTGCAGGAGCTACTTCTCCGGCTCAGGATCGGCGAGCACCGCGATCGCCGCGAGCGAGAACTCGCCCGAGTCCTCCGCCGGACCCCAGACGGGAACTTCCCGGACTCCCAGTTCTTCGGCCGACAGGCGCTCTTCCTCGAAGTTCAGATCGACCGAGTTCCACGATCCGCAGCGCGAGCAGGAGTCGCGCCAGTCGGCGTAGCTCTGGTGGCAGATGCGACAGAGGTACTCGGCGCTGCCGATGTCGAGCTGCCGCAGACAGGCGCCGAAGGCTTCCACCGCTTTGGCGAGGTCCCCGCGGCGATGGTGGATCCGTCCGAGCAGGAAGTGGTAGGTCGGGGAGGACTTGATGCGCTCCTCGATCGCGCCGAGCTGCTTCGTAGCCTCCTCGAGCATCTCGAGGCGATAGTAGAGGCGCCCGAGATAGAAGCGCGGCAGCAAGTCGTTGCCGGCGTTGGCGATCAGCGCGCGCAGGGTCTCGATCGCCCGCATCGGCTCTTCCTGCTCGATGAAGTAATCCTCGATCCGCTGCAGGAAAACCGGGCTGCCGGTCTCCTGATAGCCGGCGCGCCAGGCTTCGATCGCCGCCGATTCGCGGTCTTCGAGGAGCTCCGCCTCGCCGAGCATGATGCGCGCCGGAATGAATCTCGGCTCCTGAGTCAGGAGAGTGCGGAACAGGGAGGCCGCCTCGGCCGACCGATCCTCCTCCAGCAGGCGGACGCCGCTCTGGTAGGTCAGGCCCTGCGCGAGGGTCGACTCGCGCGCAAGTGCCGCCGAGTCGCCGCTTTCGTTCAGAAGCTCGGTGATGCGACCGTGCAGCTCACCGGCGGCGCCGAAGTCGCGGGTTGAGAGCGCCGCCGCGCGGCGAGCGCGCAGCACCTCGAGGCCAAAGCCGGGAAAATCGCGCACGATTCGCGACTCCGTCTCCTTCGCGATCTCGACGTCACCGCGCTCCCGGTAGTCGGCGGCCAAGTGGTAGAGCAGGCTCACCGAGCGCGGATAGGTCGCCGCCGCGCGGCGATGCACCTCGATCGCCTCGGCGGTTCTTCCGAGCTGGCGCAGAACCTCGCCGTAGCGGAGCTGGCCAGCGAAGTGATCGGGCTTGCCGGCGAGATAGGTCTCGAGCTCCGAAGCGGCTTTTCCCCATTGGGCGTCCGCCTGAAAATCTACGGCGCGCCGCAAGGTGCCTTCGAGACTCTCTTCTTCGCGCTGCCGGCGGCGATCGCGGCGCTGGCTCAGGTCGAGGCGCAGCGTGTCGACGACCAGAGTGATGCCGGTGGGGAGGAAACCCGCGAAAAAGATCGCCAGCAGCGCGCCCCAGAGCGGGATCGAGGTCTCTGGCCCGAGAAGGAAGCGTTGGTGCAGCAGATCGCGGTTCCCTGCGTGCAGGGCAACTGCGTAGACGACGCCCGTGACCGCAAGCAAAAGCCCGATGAAAGAGCGGACGCGCATGGGGGCAACGGCCGCCCTCGGGCTGGAGAGCCCTAGGTCAAGCCTCCGAAAGCAGGCCCTTCTCGAGCAGTTCCTGCGCCTCGACGCTGTACTTGGCCCACGGAATCGCCTCGAGCCGCGCCTGGCCGATCTGCTGTCCGGTGTGCATGCAGAAGCCGTAATTTCCCGAGTTCAGACGCTCGATCGCAAGGTCGATCTGATGCATGAGCTCGCGCTCGCTGTCCGAAATCGAGAACGCCAGCTCGCGGGTGTAGGCATTGTTGGCGCGATCGACCAGATCCTCGGTCGGGCTGTCGTTGGACTCCTGGCCGCTCTTCAGGTCCTTCTGGTACATCGCCAGGATCTCGAGTTTCTTGACCTGCAGGCGCTCGCGCTGGCGTTCGAGGAACTCCGCCGGGAATACCGGCCGCACCCCCGCAGGCTGCTGGAAACGCGATTCGCCGACCCTCACGGACTCCCGCGAGAAGGGCCGTTTGGCTGCCGGCATGGGCCGCACGGAGGAGATCGGCCGCGGCGGCGTTACGGCGACAGGAGCCACGCCGGTAGTCGCAGGTTTCGCCTTGACCGTACCTTGCGCCGCCTGCGCCTCAGGGCGCTTCGGATGCCGCGGGGCGATTGGCGGAGCCGCGGCGGGGCGAACGGCCGGAGCCGGCTTCCCGCTCGGCGCAGCGGCCTTCACGCCAGGCCTGGGCTTCGCCTGCGGTGCCACCTTCGTCACCGCTGGACGCTTCGCGGCCGGCTTGGCAGCAACCGCCTTGCCGGCGACCGGCTTCCTGGCCTCGGGCTTTTTCGCTGGCGGTTTCTTCGGCGCCACCTTCTTGGCCACTGCCTTCTTCGCCGCCGGTTTTGCCGGCTTCACATTCTTCTTTCCGGGCGCCGGTGCCGCCTTCTTCGCGGGCTTGGCCGCCGTCTTGCGCACCGGCTTCGCGGAGCCGCGGGCCTTCGCCCCCTGCTTCCCACTCTTGCCGGAACTCTTCACTGTTTTGGGTGCCACCCGCAGCCTCCTCGCAACCGCCCTTCAAAAGGGCTTCAAGTCCTACTTCAACGTCGCGCGATGATAGTTGATTCCAGCGACGATCGAAAGCGCGCGATAGAGCTGCTCGAGCAGCACCAGGCGGGCGAGATGGTGCGGCAGGGTCATTCGCCCGAAAGCGAGGCGCAGACGGCAGGAATCGAGCAGTTCGGGATCGAGGCCGACATCGCTGCCGAGGAAGAAGACCACCGGATGCGGCCACTCGGCTCGCCAGCGCTCGACCTGTCGCGCGAGCTCCTCGGAGGTCCACAGCGCCCCGCGTTCATCGAGCGC
>JBDSRU010000074.1:0-4348 GCA_039929145.1 Thermoanaerobaculia bacterium | reverse complement strand
CCGAAGCGTCCGCAGACTTCGATCTCGCTTCCGATGTCGGGCTGCGGGCGTTTTGTGCGCTTTCCTGAGGAGAAGGCCGTCGCGCCGCACTGGCGCGGCTCACGAAAGGACCCGACATGACCCACACGATCCGCGCTGGAAACGTCCTCCGGCTGCTCTCAGCCGGCGCTCTGCTGGCCCTCGCCCCGGCGGTGCTCGGGGCGACCAACTACACCATCGCGACCTTCGCGGACGACGCCGTGGTCAATGGCAACTGCACTCTGCGCGAGGCGCTGCGGGCCGCCAACTTCAACCTCGTCATCGATGCCTGCCCAGCCGGCGGACCCGCCGACGCCATCGTGTTGCCCAGCGGCACCTACCCCTTCAGCGGGGAGGAGCAGCTTGCCTTTCCCGGCACGGTCAGCATCACGAGCGCGACGCTCAACCCGTTCAACGTCACCATTGACCTGCAGGGCGCCGGCCGGTTCCTGTACATCAACGGCGGGGGACCCTACACCCTGGGCGGGCTGGGCATCCTCAACGGCCTGGCCGGTTTCGGCGGCGACGACGGCGGCGCGATCCGCGCCGGCGGGGTCGGTCTGACCCTCTTCAACTTTCGCTTCGTCTCGAATCTGGCCCCGTACGCGGGCGGTGCAGTCAGCTTCAACTCCGGTGCCGACAGCAATCACTATTTGACCCTTCACAACGGCACCTTCCTTACCAACCAGGCGACGGACGCCGCGCCCTCCTCGACGACGAATGGTGGCGCCCTGTCTCTCTCCATGCAGGGGGGAAACCACGCCGACCTCCGCGACGTCTCCTTCAACGGCAACTCGGCAACCGGTGGCTTCGTCCAGGGCGGTGCCCTGACGGTCTTCGCCTTCGGTGCCGGAAGCAGCTTCGACTGTGTGCGCTGCAGTTTCGGGAGCAACTCCCTGGTGGCCAACGCCAGCGGCGCGAACGGCTACGCCGCCGTCTCCGTCCAGGCCGGCTCGGGGAGCGCCGTGAGCTTTCGCGACTCTCGATTCATCGGCAACTCGGCCACTGCGGGCGCAGGGGCACAAGCTTTCAGCGCGCTCGTGGCGTCCGCGACGGACAACGCCATGATCGAATTCGAGCGGCTCTTTGTCGACGCGAATCTGGGTCCGGGAGGCGGATTCGACTACGACATGCGCCTGGGCGTCGCATCCGGCGCCATCGTCTGGCTGCTGAATTCCGAGCTGACGTTCGGGGCGGCCAACGGCCTGCAGGCCTATCTGGCTTCCGCGGGCAACCTCCGCCTCGGCCACCTGACGATCGCCGACTATCCCGGCAACGGGGCAAGCATCGATGGCAGCAACCTCGGAGGGGCGGCGCTGCAGAATTCCATCGTCGCGTTCAATGACGGAACCGACCTCATCGACTTCGGCGGGGCCCTCGCGCAGACGGGAAACTTCATCGGCGGGAATCCCTTGTTTCTCGACGAACCCAACGGAAACTATCGGCTTTCGGTAGCGTCTCCCGCCATCGACAATGGGACCAACGGCACCCTCACCCAGCGCCTTGCCGATCTCGACCACGGATCGCGGAAGGTCGGACTCACCACCGATATCGGCTGCTACGAGTTCAACTCCCTCTTCGCCGACGGCTTCGACGTCGGCGACACCGGGTCCTGGTCGAGCTCGGCGCCCTGAGGGACGGCGCGGATCACGAACAGCCTGGATTGACTGGACAGGTCCCGGTGGGCGACTTCGGCAAGACCTGGTTGCAGCCGGCGATATTCAGGAAGGTGTTCGTCGGAACGAAGTCGACGAGCCCCCCGTTCCAGGCGCGAAAGACGCCGTGCAGGCTCGAGTTCGAGACCGTCGAGTTGGTGAGAAACGAAGCCGCAGGCTCGGTAAAGAGCTTCAACGCACCGCGGGTCTCGGCCTGGTTGATCGGCGGGCAGCCGAACAAGGAGTCGCCTCCATGGGCGCCGGCGGCCTCGATCTGCACGTGGTCGAGCAGGTTGCCCGCGGCCATACCGCCGGAGAAGGTCACTCCCTCCCAGGTTCCCGCCGGCGGCGCCACCCCGGTGGCGGTGAAGAGGATCGGTTCCGTGGCGGTCCCCGCCGCGATCAGCCGACCGGTCGCCGACGGGCTGCTCGGGCCGACGAACAGGCCACCGACGTTCGATCCGAGACTGTAAAACCGCATTTCCACACCGGCCTCGATCGTCAGAGTTGCCAGGCTCGCTCCGCCATCCACCTCCAGAACGCCGAAGGTCGCCCCGGCGCTGCCGATCTGGTAGGGCACGCCGCGGTCATGGAACGTCGCGTCGCTCGTGACCGTGCCACCTTCGACCTGCAGGAAGTCGCTCGCGTTGCCGGTGTAGGTGCCGGTCGGCACCGACCCGACCGCATTGAGACTCAGGCGCATCGGAAAAGGGGCGGTCGCCGAGGTGGCTCCAGCACCGGAGATGACGAGATCGCGCGAACCTGCCGCGAACTCCGCCTTGGAGGCGAGATAGACGCCATAGCCGGCCGAGCCGGTGATCTTCACGTGATCGAGCTTCGCTCGCGGTTGCCCCGCTCCCGTTCCCTCGAGAGTGAGCGCGGCGTTCAGGGACGAGGAGCCGCCGCCGTCGAGGTCCAGGAACGCGAGATCGCCGAATCCGCTGCTGCGCACCCAGATCGACTGGAACGCCGCCCCCGCATGGCGGTGGACCCTGATGCGCGCGAGCGGCGTCCCGAGGGCGTTGAGCGTGCCGTTGACTTCGAGATACATGTTGGCGGGGATACGCACCTCGGCGCACGGCGCGATGGTGAGCGTCACTCCGACCGGCACCTGGACGTTGCCCGTAAAGATGTGCGGGCTGCCGTTCGCCGTCCAGACAGATCCGGGCGGAACCGCGTTCGCATGGTTCGTCGGCCCGCCGGTCGGCGCCGGGCAGACGTTCGACGTGGTGTCCGACCATTCGGAGCTGTCTCCGCTCTCGAAGTTGTTGTTGAAGATCGTGGTCAGCAGGACGACGTTCGGCGGCGAGCCCGTGTCGGTCGGGACACTCTCTTCGGTGTCCCAGGCGACGGCGGCGGAGTCGTCCCGAAAGGCGAAGCGCGCGATGGCGGCGCCCGGAAGGCGGTCGTCATCGAGCCGGCGGGCGACGCCGCCGCTGATCGGAACGACGAAGAGCTGCTGCGCGCCGAAGCTCGGCCCGGCGACGAAAGCGACCCGCTCGCCGTCAGGACTGAGCCGGAACGCCTGGATCTCACCCTCCGCCGGCCCTCCAGCCAGACGGATCGGTGCCCGGTCGTCGGCGGGCACGCTCCAGAGCTCCAGACGGCCGTAACCCTCGCGATCCTCGATCGCGACGACGTAGCGGCCGAGTGGGTCGACCTTGCGCGCGGCGTCCACCGGCCGGTCGAGATCGATCCAGAGTCGGTCCTGGGGCGGGGCCGCCGCAGCGCCGCCACCGATCGACAGGAGTAGCAGACAGGACAGTCCGACTCGAACGATCGCCGGACTCCAGGTCGCATATGGTCGGTACGAGTTCCGCATTGCCGATTCCCCCTTCTCATCTTCGTGCGATCGGGAAAGAAAATGGCTCAGGGAGCTTGCCGGGCATCGCTGATAGCCTTGGTGGGAGCACTATCCCCTTTTCAGCGAGGATTTTCCATGGCAGGCATTTTCAAGGCTTACGACGTCCGCGGCATCTATCCGACCGAGCTCGACGAGACGACCGCTCGCAAGATCGGGCAGGCGTTCCGCAACGTCCTCGATGACGAGGATCTGGCGTTCGGACACCGCGTGGTGGTGTCACGCGACATGCGGCCTTCGTCGGTTCCGCTCGCGAAGGCGCTCATCGAGGGCCTGACCGCGGCCGGGCTGGACGTCATCGACATCGGCCTCGCCACGACGCCGATGAACTACTTCGCCATCGGCCACCTGAAGACTGCTGGAGGCGTTCAGGTCACCGCTTCCCACAATCCGGCGCAGTACAACGGTCTCAAGTTCAGCAAGCACGAGGCACGACCGGTCTCCGGCGACCACGGCATCGCCCTGCTCGAGACTTGCGTCAGGAACAACGACTTGCCGGCCTCGACGCAGCCGGGCAGCGTGACGACCGCCGACGTCGCGGCCGACTATGCGCGCCACGTGCTCTCGTTTCTTCGCCGGCCGGCGAATTCCCGGCGGTTGAAAGTGGTTGTCGATGCGTCGAACGGCATGGCGGTCGTCGACAGCGCCATCTGGGAGGCACTGGGGCTCGACCTCGTGCCGCTCTATTTCGAGCTCGACGGCTCGTTTCCGAACCACGAGGCCAATCCGCTCAAGCTCGAGAACCTCCGCGATCTGCAGGCGAAAGTGCTCGAAGTCGGCGCCGACCTCGGCGTCTCCTGCGACGGCGACTTCG
>JBDSRU010000073.1:0-2685 GCA_039929145.1 Thermoanaerobaculia bacterium | reverse complement strand
GGCGCGAAAGGCTTCTGCAGGTAGAGGCAGCGCGGCCCCAGAAGGGCTGCGACCTGCGCGTCGTTGCGCGCATAGCCGGACACGAAGAGGACGGCGAGCTCGGGCGTGCGCTCGCGCAGCTCCCTGGCCAACTCGGCGCCACCCAACCGCGGCATGACGACGTCGGTAAGCAGGAGCTGGAAGCTGTCGTGACCCTCGCGGTCGAGAACCGCTCGCGCCTCGATGCCGTCGCTGGCGGTTGTTACCTGATAGCCGAGATCGGAGAGCAAAGAGAGACCGAAGTCACGGACCGCGGGATCGTCCTCGACCAGCAGAATCCGCTCGCGGCCCGCCGGCATCGAGAGCGCTCCGGGACGACCGGCGCGGAGCTCACCCTGCTCGGCGGTGAGCGGCAGATAGATCCGGAAGGTAGAGCCCTTGCCCGGCTCGCTCTCAACCTGAATCGTTCCGCCGGACTGCTGAACGATGCCGTAGGCCATGGCCAGCCCCAAGCCGGTGCCTTGCCCCACTGGCTTGGTAGTGAAGAAGGGTTCGAAAAGGCGCCGCTTCGTTTCTCCGTCCATCCCCGAGCCGTTGTCCGTGACCGACAGCTCGACGTAATCGCCGGCGCGCAGCCCGGCAAGCGCTCCCCGCCCGGACGCCTCCGCTCGCCGCGGCGCGGTGGCAATACTGACCAGGCCGCCTTCGGGCATGGCGTCGCGCGCGTTGACCACGAGATTCATCACGACCTGCTCGAGTTGGGTCGGTTCGGCCCGCACCAGGATCGCACCCGGCGCGAGCGCGAGCTCGAGCTGCACCCGCTCTCCGATCAGCCGGCGCAGCAGGTGGTCGAGCTCGATGACCAGTGCATTGATGTCGAGGGTGCGGGGGTCGAGTTGCTGGCGGCGGCTGAAGGTCAGGAGCTTTCCGGTGACCCTGGTCGCGCGCTCGGC
This sequence comes from Thermoanaerobaculia bacterium, assembly GCA_039929145.1. Taxonomy (GTDB): domain Bacteria; phylum Acidobacteriota; class Thermoanaerobaculia; order Multivoradales; family JAGPDF01; genus JAGPDF01. The sequence continues at coordinate 1,753 of JBDSRU010000073.1, read as the reverse complement.
GGCGCGGAGGATCTCGGTCAGCTCCTTGGCGTAGCGGTGATTGTCGCCCAGGCGGTGCAGCAGCAGCTCGGCGTAGCCCGTGATGGCTGTCAGGAGATTGTTGAAGTCATGGGCAATGCCACCCGCGAGCTGGCCGATCGCTTCGACTTTCTGCGCCTGGACCAGCTGCTCCGAGAGCAGGCGACGCTCGGTGACGTCGAACATCACTCCCTGGATCCTGTCCGGCTGAGTATCGTCGGCAGGAAGAAAGACCGCCTCGTCGCGAACCCAGATGGATTGTCCGTCGCGGGTCAGCAGGCGATACTCCGCGGAGAACTGGTCGCGCTCGCGGACGCAGCGGCTCTCTTCGCCGAGCGTCGACGTGGCATCGTCGGGATGGAGCCGCGAATACCAGAGTCGCGTGTCCTCCAGCCACTCCTCTGGACGGTAGCCGAGCAGCGACTCGATCTGCGGACTGACGAAGAGCCAGCGCCCGTCCTCGCCCAGCTCGGCGATGTAGGAGATGGCGGGTAGTCGCTCGATGAAGAGGCGGAACTTGGCCTCCTCTCGGGTCAGAGCCTCCTGGACTCGCAGCCGTTCGCCCATCTCCTGCGCCAGAGACTGCAGCGCGCGCTCGAGCTCAGCGGTGCGATCGACCAGGGCCGCCGAAAGCAGACCCGCCGAATGGCGCAGCTCCTCGTTGGCTTGCATGAGCTCGCGGGAAGGCGGGTCGAGCGCGCGTGCGAGGAGCAGGCGATCAGCGTCCGCTTGGCGGTAGGCCGCGTCGACCGCCGCGAGGAATTGGGCTACGGCCGGATCCAGTCTGAGCTCCGGAGTGAACAGTTGGTCTAGTTGGCGTTCAAGGAGGCTGTGCATCGCCCAGGTGCCTGTTCAGACTGCGCCGAAAGTACGGAGCGTCATGATCGGGCCGCGGAAGCTCGCAGGGTACTTCCAACGCTGCCGTTCCGCGAACGCGCGACCCGCGACTCGGCCGGGGGTGCCTCTCCACCTGAAATGCTCGAAGCGGATCATTCCGGCCCCCGGGCTCCCTTGGTCGCCGATCGCGCGCGACTCTAGCATCCGACTGTCGAAGCCCAGGCGGCGGCGGGAAGTCTCTGGGAGAAAAACAAAGGCCCACGAATCGTTGGATTCGTGGGCCCGAAGAAATACTTCCCGGCAACGACCGACTCTCCCACCCACCTGCGCAGGCAGTACCATTGGCGCTGAGGGGCTTAACTGCCGTGTTCGGAATGGGAACGGGTGTTTCCCCCTCGCTAAAGTCACCGGAAAACATAATTCTGTAAAAGAACCGTAGTCGTAACTGAATCGAATTTGTAGTGTTTGCAAGTGTTGTAGCGACCAGAATCGCCGGCCAGCAAGACAATCAATGGTCAAGCCGAACGACCGATTAGTACGGGTCAGCTCAAGGCCTCGCAGCCCTTACACCTCCCGCCTATCAACCTCATCGTCTATGAGGGGTCTTCAGGGAGACCTCATCTTCAGGGGGGCTTCCCGCTTAGATGCTTTCAGCGGTTATCCTTTCCGAACATAGCTACCCAGCTGTGCCACTGGCGTGACAACTGGTGCACCAGAGGTTCGTCCGTCCCGGTCCTCTCGTACTAGGGACGGCTCCTGTCAAGTCTCCTGCGCCCACACGAGATAGGGACCGAACTGTCTCGCGACGTTCTGAACCCAGCTCACGTACCACTTTAATCGGCGAACAGCCGAACCCTTGGAACCGGCTTCAGCTCCAGGATGTGATGAGCCGACATCG
>JBDSRU010000072.1:0-2947 GCA_039929145.1 Thermoanaerobaculia bacterium | reverse complement strand
AGTGTTGGCAAAGCGAGGCTTATCCGATCCAGCGAGAGTCAGCGCTGGGCTGGGGTCGGTCGAATCCTTGTCCGGGGAGTGCGGCTGGCACCTGTTCAGGGCCGACCGGGTAGGGCCAAGCTCGGCGAGGGGTTCGTTCGGGGTCCCGTCTCCATAGGGGAGTTCGGCGGGCACTCGTTCGGCCAGGGAAAAGCGCCGCAACTCACTGGCGCTCTCGAGCGCCTTTCCTGCACATCGCGGATTTCGGCTGGCACCCGCCTTAGGGCGCGGCGCTAGAGCGTATTGCCCACCACCAGGATTGGGCCCCCCCGGCGGGCTCGCCCCTGTCGGCTTTTCCCTCGCGATCTCGATTGAGGTCTTAGCGGCCACCTCTTCCGTGGCCGACGCCTCCGGTCAACCCGACGGCGGACGGCGGACGCAAGGGAGGAACGATGCGGACAAATCACGGAAACACCCGACTGGCTTCCTGGCTTCGCTTTCTGGCGCCGGCCGCGCTGGTCATCGGCTTGGCAACCGGCGGCTTGGCAACCGGCGCCTTCGCGCAGCAGCCCGACGCAGGCCTGTCGGCCATTCGCGCCCAGAGGATTCCCAACCAGACAGTCACCAGCTTCCCGCCGCAGATGAACGATCACTTCGGCTGGGTTCTTGCGACGGGCGATTTCAACGGAGACGGTCGCGACGATCTCGCGACCGGCATCCCGGACGATGACGGCCCGACGACGGCCCCGGTGACCGACGGCGGCGGACTCCTCGTGAGCCAGGTGTTCGATGTCACCGTGGGCCTGGTGCCGGCGAAGTTCGTCCGCCAGTCGGCAGGGCTCGATCCACCGGAAGCGGGCGATCAGTTCGGCACCGCTCTCACGTCCTGCGATTTCAACCACGACGGCTTCGACGACCTCGCCATTGGGATTCCGCTGGAGAACTACACCGGCGGCGAGACCTGGGGCCCCGGCGCGGTGCAGGTCCACTACGGTCGCGATGGATCGTTCCCGGGCTTCGGTTCCGAATTCTTCACCCAGAATACCGCCGGCATTCCCGGGGACGACCATCCTGGCGACGCCTTCGGGTTGTCGCTCGCCTGCGGCGATTTCAATGACGACAGCTTCGACGACCTCGCGATCGGCAGCCCGGGCGACGAAGTGACCGACGCTCTCGGGATCGGCGACGGCAGGATCACCATCCTGCCCGGCTTTGCTGGCGGGCTCGCTTCGGACTTCGCCTACTCGATCCACCAGAACACGTCGGGGATCGATGGCTCGGCCGAGGAGGACGACCTCTTCGGCTGGAGCCTCGCGGCGGGAGACTTCGACGGCGACGGGTTCATGGACCTCGCGGTCGGCGTGATCGGGGAGGACAACGCCGGCGTCGTGCAGATTCTGTTCGGCAGCGCCTCGGGCCTCAACGGCGCGCGCGACCTCTTCTGGTACGACGAGAACCTGGACGGCACGCGCGAAGCCCAGGATGAGTTCGGCGCGGTGCTCGCGGCCGGCGACTTCGACGGCGACGGATTCGACGATCTGGCCATCGGAGTTCCGCTGGAGGAAGCAGGCGAGAGCGGCGGCTCGATCAATTCCGGCGAAGTGAAGATCGCCTACGGCGCCGCCGGCGGCCCTGGCGCCTTCCCCACCCGGACGCAGCGGTTCACCCAGAACTCCTTCCCCGGCGCCCACGAGACCGCCCAGCAGGGCGATCGATTCGGAGCGGCGCTCGCGGTGGGCGACTTCAATCACGACGGCTTCGACGATCTTGCAATGGCCGCGCCGAACGAGGGCATCGCGACGGCAGGAGGCCAGGACGGCCACGTGACGGTCGTCCAGGGAACGTCGACCGGGCTGAATCTCTTCCTGTCCCGCGGGGTCATCGCCGGCTCGACCGGCTTTCCGGGGGACGTCAACGAGCACAACAAGAACTTCGGCTGGTCGCTCGCCACCGGCGACTTCGACGGCGACGGTCACGACGATCTCGCCATCGGCTCGCCCTACGAGAATCCCGCGGGCCTGGGGGACGCTGGCGCTCAGACCATCATCTACGGCGCGCTCTTCGCGGATGGCTTCGGAACCGGAGACAGCTTCGTCTGGTCGCCGATCCCACCCTGAACGGCGCTCTCAGCGAGCGCAGCGGTGGTGCCATCCAATCTTCGGCGCAAGGAGTGACGGGCCAGGAGTTGCCGAGTACGGCCAAGTACCGCGCGGCCCGGATCGCGGGTTTGTCTTGCATCCCGGAATTCGGCTGGAACCCGTTCGGCAGGACTCTGATTCAACACGCGTTGTGAATTGGCTGGGCGCTAGTCAGTGCTGTACACCTTGCAGGGCACCTTCTTCACGGACTTGGCTTCGATCTCGTAAGGCTTGGTCAGGGACCTTATGGAATAGCCATCCTGACGCAGCTGCAGGTTCAACTGAACACTTCCGCGAAACCTCTGATACCAGTGCAGCAGGACTGTCCGCTCGTCCCACAAGATCCAATTCAGACTCACGTGCCAGGGATCGGTGCTCGCACCTCGAAACCAGTTTTGCATGTCTCCGGGTTCCGCGGTGAGCTGGAGGGCCAAGCGGGGCGGCCAGTCGGTGGGCCGGGGAAAGCGCTCGCCGAGATACACCTCATAGCAGCCGACGAAGAGCTGGAGCTGCGCTTCGGAAGGGGGTCGGCCAAGGTTCCGGATGACCTGACCCGTTTGCTCCACCACCGCGTTCGGCGTTGGCAGCTCGGGTTGCCCCCCGCACCCGGCCAGGATCACAACGGCCAGCGCCGGCAACAGGCGCTGGACCGGCATGGGGATCCAGGAGTGCCATTTCCATTCTCCACGGCTTGCGCTGGATCGACGACGCCAGAACGCTGGCGCCCCATCTCCGAGCGAACCGCCTGAACCCTGGACGCGCGACCTGCCCTGCCTTCCCGGCACCAGGCACCCCGTCCGCGCCCCGCCCGGAGACGATGACTTCACTTG
>JBDSRU010000071.1:0-3305 GCA_039929145.1 Thermoanaerobaculia bacterium | reverse complement strand
GGAGGCCTGGCGCAATCTCCCGCCCTGGCCGCAGCCCTCGCCCGGTCCAAGCCTCGACGATCTCGGACGCGCGGAGCTCGCGCTGCTCTCTGGGAACTTCGTCGCCACGACATCGAACCTGGCCTTTCGCCGTGCGGTCCTTCCGGCGCTCGACCTCCTGCCACTGCGCTACTGCCACGACTGGGACCTTGCGCTGCAGCTCGCGCGGCGGGGTCTGCGAGTGGTGGCGGAGCCCCTCGTGGAGTACAGAGTGCACCCCTCCAACACACTCCGCGAGGGCGCCGACACCGCGTCGGGCCAGGCGCGCATGCGCTACGAAATTCTCTGGGTCGTCGCGCGCCATGCTCCCGACATTCTCGACGAGGCCGTGCGTTCGGGATGCCAGGGGCCCGACCTGCGGGCGCGCTTCGCGCGCTCGGCGGCGCACTTCGGCTGCCCGGAGATCGCGCACGCGCTTCTCGCCCAGAGCGCCTTCACGTCGCCGGCGGCCTACAGCGCCCTGCTGGCTGACGATCATCCCTTCCGCCGCTCCGCGCTCGCGCAGCTCGAGGCGGTCGAGAACCGGGTTGGAACTTCGATAACCGGGTGAGATAGCCTGCAGCCCGTCGATGCCCATGCTGGCCACGAATCCCGGGCCGCTTTCCGTGGTCTTACCCACCCGTGATCGCCCGGCGATTCTCGCGCGCACCTTAGCCAGCCTCGTCGCGCTCCGCGGGGAGGTGGCAGCGCTCGACATCGTCGTCGTCGACGACGGCTCGAGTCTGCCGATCGACGTTCCCGCGACGCCGGGCGACCCTTCGTTCGAGTTGCGCCTGTCCCGTAGCCCGGCGGCCGGACCTGCCGCGGCGAGAAATCACGGCATCGCATCGGCGCGGTTCGAGCGCCTTCTGCTTCTCGGCGACGACACCCGCCCGGCGCCCGGTTGCCTCGCGCGCCACGCTCGCGCCGCGGAGGGCCTGCAGGGCAGAATCGACTGGGATCCGGAGCAGACCGTTTCGCCGGTGATGAACTTTCTCGCTCCCGCCGGACCGCAATTCTGGTTCCAGGGCCTGGTCGATGGCGGCGCCGTTCCCTTCTCCGCCGTGTTGGGCGCCAACTACTCGGCGCCCCGGTCCTGGTTTCTCGCCGAGCCCTTCGACGAGGGTTTCCCCGACGCCGCCTTCGAGGACACCGAACTCGCCTGGCGATTCCGCGCCCGCGGCTTTCGTACGCGCTATGCCGCCGACGCGATCTGCCTGCATTCGCACACCTACGCGACGATCGAACCGTTCCTGGAACGTCAGCAGCGCGCCGGTCGCGCGGCGCGCTACGCGGTCGGCCGCCACACCGCTCTAGCCTGGTGGGTGATCATCCGTCCGCTCGCCCTCGAGATCGCCCGAACCGCTGGACTCGGCGCTCCCGCGCCACCGGCACGAGAGTGGGACCGCCTGTGCCGGCGGGCCTACCTCCAGGGGTTTTTCGCGACACCTTCTCCACCCGCACCAGCGTATCGCCCATGACCCGGCCGCGTTTTTCGGTCGTCGTCCCGACGTTCAACCGGCGCGACGCGCTCGAGCGGACGCTCGGCGCCTATGAGCGCCAAGTTGCATCGACTCCGCCGTTCGAGGTCCTCGTAGTTGACGACGGCTCGACGGACGGTACCGCCGAATGGCTCGCCGGATTCAGCAGTCGTACTTTTTCACACCAGGTCTTTCGCCAGCCGAATCTCGGACCGGCTGCGGCGCGCAACCGCGCGCTCCGGGCGGCCACCGGGGAGATCATCTTCTTCACCGGCGACGACATCGAACCGGAGGCCGATCTGCTCGTCCGCCACGATGCGGCCCAAAGCAGCTCCCCGGGCGAGGCGACGGCTTACTTCGGCCGCATCGACTGGCCGGCGGACCTGGAAGCCACGGCGACGATGCTGCACATCACCGGTCGCGGCGCACAGCAGTTCAGCTTCTACTATCTCGAGGATGGCGCCTACTACGACTATCGACACTTCTACACCTCGAACGTTTCGATTCCTCGCGCCGTGCTCGACCGCGAGCCGAACTACTTCAGCGAGGAGTTTCCTTCCGCGGCCTTCGAAGACGCCGAGCTCGCCTATCGGCTCAGCCGCCACGGACTCAGGCTGCGCTATCTTCCGGCCGCGCGTGCCTACCACTGGCACCACTATGGTGCGCGGTCGTTCTTCGCGCGCCAGGTGCGTTGCGGCGAGATGGCCGGACTGCTGATCGGCAAGCATCCAGCGACGCGCCGCGATCTCGACCTGAACCTGCTGCCATGGACCCGTCTGCGCAGCCTGGCAGTGCAATGGCTGGGAAGCGGACGGTTGCGCGCCCTCGCGCGTCAGCTTCCCGAGCGCATCGAGGCCGCGTTGACTCTGGCCGAGCACCTCGATCGCGGCAGCGTCGAATCAGCAGAGCCCCTCCTGCTGCCTCTCTTTCGTTTCGGATTTCTCGCCGGAGTCGCCCACGGGAGGTATTCCGCGGGGGTGGCTCGACGTGTAGAGGCGGCGCTCTTCGCGCGCATCCTCGGGCGGCCGCTGGCGCAGCACCGGGTCGCCTGACGCCGATCCGGAATCGCGCATCGTTCTATCTACGAGCGGCGGCGAGCGGGTTTTTCAACAGCTCGTCGAGAGTCCGGGCTACCTTCTCCGGATCGTGGAGCTCGCGTACCAGTTGCGCGCCGATCGCCGCGCGGGCAGCTGCCGCCACTGGATTGGCGATCAACCCGTGGATCGTCGTCACCCAGGCCGCGGCGTCTTCCGGGATCGCCACGCAACGCGCGAGCGCCGGGTCGAGCCCTTCGGCCGCGGCGGGCGTCGCCACCGCCGGGATCCCCGCCACCAGCGCTTCGAGGAGCTTGATCGGCGTGCCGGAGCCGGCGAGCAGCGGGGCGAGCGCAAGGTCGGAGCCGGCGAGCAGCGCCGGCAGGTCGGCCGGATCGGCGACCAGGCGGCCGCCCAGCCGGCGCACCTGACGGGAGAGCGCGCGCGGCGGCCGGGCGCCGGCGACGAGCAGGCGGGCACGCGGATACTTGCGCGCGACCTCCGGCCAGACTTCGTGAAGAAACCAGCGAATGCCGCGAGCGGTCGGAAAGTAGCCCAGGTTGCCGGTAATCGCGAGCTCGGCCTCGCCTGCCGGCGGCAGCGTGCGCGCCGGCGCGACCTGCGCCGGAGGTGGCAAGGTGAGTGGAATCACCGCCAGCCGTGAGGCGAGGTGTGGCGGTAAATTAGCCGCGAGGTGTCGCCGGTCGCGCTCCGACACCAAGAGTGACGCCGCGCTCGCCGCGATCATCCGGCGTTCGTCGGCCGCGAGGCG
>JBDSRU010000070.1:0-3403 GCA_039929145.1 Thermoanaerobaculia bacterium | reverse complement strand
TTGTTCCAGTAGAACAGGTTGGCGATCGCTGCGTCCTGGTAGGTCGACGGCACGCCGGCGAAGTTGATCGGGAACTCGCAATCGAGGCCGGCGCCGCAGTCGGGCTGAACCGCCGGCGGCGTGTCGTTGCCGTCGATGTCCTGATAGGCGTGGGCGTTGTTGCCGCGCATGATGGTGAACTCGGCGCCCGCAGCGCCGTTGGTGTCGTGCCAGCCGAACGGCGAGGCGGTGACGTTGAACGGGTCGGTGAGGACCGTGCGGCCGTCGGCGGGCGGCACGGTCGGCGCGTGGTTGGGGCTCTCGATCGGCGTCGGGTAGACCTGATAGTCGGCGTCGGCGATGTAGTCGACGCGCGTCCAGATGCGGCCGTCCTGGGCGTCGACGTTGAAGTTGTACCAGTGCTCGCCGTCGAGGGTGTCGACGCGGAAGTTCCACACCAGGCGCGCCTCGCCCTGGCGGATCGGCAGCCACATGAGCGCCAGGTCGACCGGTTCTAGCGAGAGCTCCGGCACGAGGACTCGCGTCACCTGCTGCGTGCCAGGGGCGACCGGGAGCTGCTGCGCCGCGCCGGCGTTGGCGAGCCCGAGATGCGCCGCCACGACGTCGAGCACCGCCGCCGCGCTGAGCGACGGCTGGCGCTCGTTCACCGCCAGCGCGACCGCCGGCAGGAAGAGGTTGTTGACCGAAAGGATGCGCCCGTCCCGGTTGACGTTGACCTGCAGCTGGCCGTTGTAGACCGGCAGACCGTCGTGACGCTGGCGCAGATAGAGATGGGTCGAGCCGTCGACCGCCGAGTAGACGTCGTCGGTCACCTCATAGCCGGCGAAGTCCGCCGCCGAGATGCCGAGAAGCGACAGGTTCTTGCCGATGAAGTCGAGCGCGATCGTCCGCGCCGCGCGCGCATCCGGACCGGTCAGGTAGCCGCTGCGATTGAACAGCGAGCGGGTGGTGCCGGTCGCCGGGTCGAGGTCGGCGAAGAGCTCGGGGAGAGCGCCGGCGAGCAGCTCGATCGCCGAAGACTGGGCGAGGCTCGAGGCGCCGTCCGCGGCGTGCGCGTACTTCTCGCGCAGATCGAAGTTGCGACCTTCGTCGCCCTTGGTGTTGGCCGACGGGACGATGGCCGAGGCGGCAACCGCGCCGAGGCACAGGACGAGGGGCGAGACGGCGAAGAGCCTTGCGAGCTGCCTGTTCATGAATCCTCCGAGCAGGGGTCTCGCCGCCGGCACCCAGGGTACGCGATTGCGAAACCGATAAGTGAGAAACACGGATACTACCCAATCAGGCTGGGAACTCACGCCGCGCTGCGGCAGGCCGCGGCAGCGGCAAGGAGGCGGAAAGGATGCCTCGGGCGGGGCGGCGGCAGAGGGGCGCGCCTCAGCGGCAGAGGCGCGCCAGGGCCGGGGGCTGGTGGACCTGGATGTGGTGCGAGCTGTCGACCGAGAGATAGCCCTTCTGGCGGAACTCGACCATCACCTGGTTGACGCGTTCGCGCGAGGCGCCGACGAGCTCGGCGAGATCGGTCTGGGTGAGGCGGAGATTGATCTTGACCCCGCTGCCGTTGCCGTCCTCGGAGCTGCCGTAGCGTTCGGTGAAGGCGAGAAGCTGCCGTGCCAGACGTCCGGCGACGTCGAGCGAAGAGAGCGACTGGATCTGCTCGTTCGCCATGCGCAGCCGCCCCGCCAGGAGCCGGACCAGGTTCTGGGTGAACTCGGAGACGTTCTTCAGGCAGTCCTGGAAGGTGGCGCGGTCCATCCAGAGGAAGGTGCACTTCTCCATCGTCATGACGTTCGCCGACCGGCCTGACGAATCGACCAGACTCATCTCGCCCACCGTGTCTCCGGCGCCGAGGAAGGCCAGGATGACCTCGCGGCCGTCCATCTGTTCGATGAGGATCTTGACCGTCCCCTCGAGAAGCACGTAGACCACCTCGCCCGGCTGCTCGGCGGTGATCATGTTGGTTCCGGCGGGAACGCTCTTTTTGTGCATCACTTCGTTGAGGCGCTTGAGGCGATCGGCCGGGATCCCGTGGAAGAGCGGGATCTCGCCGAGGAGATTCGGATCGTTGAGGGCGGTCAAGAGGCCTCCGTTCAGATCGAGAGCTGATTGTAACCGCTCGCCCGGTTTCTCGATACGCTCTCCCTTCCGCGGGCCGTCCGCGCAGGTTATGTGCCGGCCCCTTCGCTCCGAGGAGTTGCCATGAAACGCCGGTTCGTTCTCCTGCTGTTGATCGTCGCCGTCGCCGCTGGCGCGTACTACTTCTGGCAGCGGCGTCCCGCGGCCAGCGCCGGCCTGACGCTCGCCGGCTCGATCGAGGCGCGGCTGGTCGAGGTGGGATCGCTGGTCGGCGGACGCGTGAGCGAAGTGCGGATCGACGAAGGAGCCGAGGTGGTGGCCGGCGAAGTGCTCGTCGTCCTCGAGGCGGATCTTCTCGACCGGCAGATCGACGGTCAGCGCGCGGCCATCGCCGAGGCCCAGGCCCAGGTCGACCTCGCCGACGCCGGCCCGCGCAGCGAGACACGCGACCGGGCCCGCATCGCCTGGGAGGCGGCGAAGACCGACCTCGGGCGGCTCGAGGCGCTCTTCAAGGAGGGCGTCGTCGGCCGCGCCGACTACGACCGGGCGCTGGTTCAGGAGGCGACCAGCCGCAAGAACTGGGAAGAGGCGAACGGCGGCTCGCGCAGCCAAGACCGGGCGGCGGCGCGCGCGGCGCTCGCTCGCCAGGAGGCGCAGCTCGCCTATCTCGAGCGCCAGCGCGGGGAGCTGACCGTGCGTGCGCCGGTAGCAGGCCGGATCGAGGTCTTCGACCTGCGGCCGGGCGACCTCGTCGCCCCGAACCAGCCGGTGGCGACGCTCCTCGAGCCCAACGAGCTCTGGGTCCGGGTCTACGTTCCCGAGACCCGCCTCGGCGAGGTCGCGGTCGGGCAGGTGGCTCGTATTCGCGTCGACAGCTTTCCGCAGCGTGACTTCGCCGGCCGGGTGGTCGAGATCCGCCACCGCGCCGAATACCTGCCACGCAATGTCCAGACCCTCGATCAACGCTCCGACCAGGTCTTTGGCGTCAAGGTGACCCTGGACGCCGCGCCGGAGCTCAAACCGGGCATGGCGGCGACCGTTCGGTTGGAACCGGCCGGAGCGACCGCCAGCGTGGGCGGCTAGTGAAGCCGGTCGCCTCGGCGGGCAACACCAGCGACCCTCGCCCAGCCGTCGAATCTCCGCTGGGCATCGAGGTCGAGAGCGTTTCGCGCGACTTCGGGACTTTCCGCGCCCTCGACAAGGTCTCGCTCGCGGTGCCGCGCGGCGAGATATTCGGCCTGCTGGGACCCAACGGCTCGGGCAAGTCGACGCTCATCCGCATCCTCTGCGGCCTGCTCGCTCCGACCGAGGGCAGGGCGCGCGTCGACGG
>JBDSRU010000069.1:0-5165 GCA_039929145.1 Thermoanaerobaculia bacterium | reverse complement strand
GGACTCTACGCCAACCCAAGAGATGGCCTAGAATGCGGCCCATGTCCAGGTGCGACCCCATGGGCCCCGTTCGCTACAGGTCCGGTCGCGCCGAGACGGGGGCCATCTTCGCGATCTGGGCGCTCGCCGGGCTCGCAGCAGCAACGCTCCCGGCCTCGAGCGCCGGCGGGGCCGTCGGCGTGAGCGAACGTCCGCCGGTGATCCCGCAATTCGCCATGCCGGAGCCGATCGAGCTCTCGCCGCAGGCGCTCGAACTGCAAAAGGGCTATCGCGACATCTTCCACACCTTCGTCACCGGCGATCGCAGCGAGGCAGTCGGGCGTGCCGCCGCGCTCGAGACCCAAGCGCTCGCCGCCAATCCGGGAAAGGCGCTCGAGTGGCTGTCGCAGGCCGACGGCGGCCTGCTCGGCACCTACCTCCAGGCCGAGCCCGATTGCGCGCTGCCGCTCGTTCAGTTCTACCAGCGCCTCGTCCTCACCCACGCCTCGCGCCGGAGCTACCAGCTGCTGCATCGCGCCCTGCACGTCGCCGATGGCCTCTTCGAACAGATGACGCTCGATGCGAACAGCCAGACTGCGCGCCTGCTCACCGCCGACGCCTACTCCGGCTTCGCCGCCGACCTCCTGGGAGTGCCGGCGCCGACACGCGCCCTGGAGATGCTCGGCCGCGGTGTTGTCCTCGCCCCTGACGACGACGATGCCAACATCGCGCTCGCGGTGCTGCTGCTCCGCGATCGGCGCGCCAACGACGCCCAGGAACGGCTCGACCATGTCCTCGACCGGCATCCGGCGAACCGCGAAGCCCGCCTCCGCCGGGTGCTGATGCGCTCGGGAGTCTCCGCCGACGGCCGCGCTGCCCAGGAGCTCGAGAAGCTCGCGTTGTCCGGCGACAGCGACTGGATTGCGCTCGTCGCTGCCCAGGAGCGCGTCCGGCGGCAGCTCGCCGCCGACGATTGGAACAAGTCGATCGCCTTCCTCAATCGAGCCCTCGAACGCTTCCCCGGCGACTCGTCTCTGCGGGTCGCGCTCGCTTTCGCCACGGCGCGGGCCAATCGCCGAGCGGAGGCCTACCTGTCTGCCCAGTCGGCGCTCAACGTCCGGCCATCACGAGGAGAAGGCGCCCGGCGCATCTTCGCGGAGCTCCCGATCCGGCTCCTCCGCGAGCAGGCGGCACGCGCCACTGCCGCCGCTGACCAGAGGCTGCCGCGCCTCGCCGCCGCGCTCTCCAGCGCTTCGACGGGTGCGGCGAGCGAAGCGCCCACTTCAGGCGGCCAGGGGAGCTCGGGGGTTCCGGGCTCGAGCGCCTCGGCTCCGCAGGGGCCGCAGCCTTGAAGCGGGTGCTCGCCGCGGCGTTCATCGCCGCCGCAGGCCGCTTTCTCCTGCCGTCACTGCTCGAGGCCCAGGCGGCGACGCCACTGCGGCCGCCGGCAAGCGCCGTTTCCGAGGTCGCGATCGTCTCTCCCCCGGCCGATACTCCTGCCTTCGGAACGATCGAGGTCGCCGCCGAAGTTCGCGGCGCGGCGCCGCGGAAGGTGGAGTTCTGGTTCAACGGCATCAAGGTCGGCGACCTTTCGCGGCCGCCCTGGAAATTCACCATCGACACCGGTGAAGAGAACATCCAGCGCCGGCTTCGCGTCGTGGCGATCGACGCGGCAGGCCAGCGGCGTGAAGCCGAGATCGTGCTGCCGGCAGTTCAGGTCGACGACGAGCTCGACCTGCCACTGCAGCAGCTCTACATCACCGCGACGCGCGACGAGCCTGCCGGTGCGCCGGTCTCCGATCTCAAACGCCGCGACTTCGACGTTTTCGACATGGGAACGAAGCAGGAATTGGTCACCTTCGAGCACGGTGACATCCCGCTTACCGCCGCCCTGCTCATCGACTCCTCCTGGAGCATGCACGGTCCGCCGCTGCGCTCGGCGCTCGCCGGCGCGCACTCGTTCGCCGCCGGCATGGCGGAGCTCGACGAGGCGATGCTGCTGCTGTTCTCGGATCGCGTGCTGTACCACACGCCATGGACGGCCGACCCGGAGGAGCTGCTCGCGGGCCTCGACGACGCCGAGGCGCTCGGCGGCTCCGCGGTCAACGACCACCTCTTCCTCGCGCTCCAGCTGCTCGAGAAGCGCCAGGGGCGCCGCGTCGTCGTCCTGCTCTCCGATGGAGTCGACGTCGAGAGCCTGCTCGCCGCGGCACAGGTGAACGAGATCGCGGTCCGCAGCCAGGCCCTGATCTACTGGATCCGGGCTTCCGCCGAGCCGTTCGACTTGCTGCAGCGCTCGGCCTGGCGCAATGTCGTCGAGCACTCGGCGGAGATCCGCCAGCTTGCCGCGACGGTCGAGGCGAGTGGTGGCCGGAGGATCGACATCCAGCGCTACGAGGACGCCGAAGGCGCCTTCCAGCAGATCCTCACCGAGCTGCGCCAGCAGTACGTGCTGGGCTACTACCCGAAACGCACGCGGCACGACGGTGAATGGCATCCCATCCGCGTCGAAGTCGAGCCCAGGGGCGTTCTCCTGCGCACGCGCGAAGGTTATTTCGACGACTGATGTCCGGGCCGGAAAGCACCATCGACGCGCGCCGGGCGACTCTCTTCGGCGTCGTCCTCTTTCTTTTCATTCCGCTGGTCCTCTTCCTTTTCGTGGGTCGGCCCATGCCGGTCGCCGCGTGCGTCGCAGCCGGGCTCGGGGTCATGGCCGTCCACCGGCTGATCGCCCGGCCCTACATGCAGGCGTCCCGGCCCCACAAGTGCGTCTGGTGCAACCGATTCTTTGTCGGCGAAGCCGGTGGAGAGCATGCGGCCCAGCTCGCGGTGGTGCTTGCCCAGGGCGGAGCTGCGGCGCCGCTCGAGCTTCTGGCTTGCCCGGCGCATGTCGAGCCGACGCGGCGCTTCTTCTCCTTCGTCGATCGCTGCCGACTGCCGCTGCGGATCGGCATTGGACTGCCACTGGGCCTCCTGCTCGGCGCGCTCCTCGCCTTCTCGGCCGGAATCGGCGACTGGACCGAGCCGGCGACGGCCCTCTTCCGCCTCGTGGTCGGGTTGAGCGTGCAGCTCGCCGCGCTCGGACCCTGGCTCGGCGCACCGCGCGAGCAGAGTCGCGCCGCCTTTCCGGTGCACAATTTCTACCTCCTCGGCGTGCGTGCGATCCTGTGGATCTTCCGCATCGTCGGCATCTGGTGGATCGTCAGCGGCGGCAGATATTGGCTGGAGGCCGGAGGCCTCATCCCGTAGATCGAAAAACGGATCGCCCGATAGAACACAGCAGGGCCATCTGCAGGGCGAACCTTTCCAGCACCACCGCGTAAGTTCTCCCCAAGGAGAACCCCCATGCGCCGCAGTCCAATCGTCTGGATTCCTCTCGCGCTGTTCGCTCCCCTGCTCGCTTCCTCCGCGCTCGTGGCCCAGTTCGTCGAGCTCGCGCCGTCGGGCGACAACCAGCGCTCCACCGTCCTTCAGGGGATCGGTCCGGTCGAAGTCGAAGTCCGCTACAGCAGCCCCAACGTCCACGCACCGGACGGCACCGACCGGCGCGGCAAGATCTGGGGCGAGCTCGTGCCCTACGGTCTCGTCAATTTGAACTTTGGCACCTGCGGCGAGCAGTGCCCGTGGCGCGGCGGCTCGAACGAGAACACCACCGTGCGCTTCTCGCACGATGTCGAGGTCGAGGGCACGAAGCTCGCCGCCGGCATCTACGGTCTCCACTTCATTCCCGGCAAGGACGAATGGGTGGTCATCTTCTCCCACGACTCGACGTCCTGGGGGAGCTTCTCCTACGACGCGAAGGAGGACGCGCTGCGCGTCACGGTCAAGCCCGCCGCGATCGGCTACCACGAGTTCCTCGACTACGAGTTCACCGACCGCCAGGCCGACCGTGCGACGCTCGCGCTCGAGTGGGAAGAGCTCCAGGTGCCGGTGCGAATCGTGGTCCCCGAGGTCATCGAGCTCTACGTAGCGGGGCTTCGCCAGCAGCTCCGCAGCCGCCCCGGCTTCCAGTGGGAAGGGTGGAATCAGGCGGCCGGGTACCTCCTCGACAACAAGGTCCACGGCGAGGAGGCTCTCGCCTGGGCGCAGAACGCCGTGGCGCTGCCCGGCATCGGAGTGGAGAACTTCCAGACCCTGTCGACCCTGGCGCGCGCTCAGGAAGGCGCCGGCAAAGCGGTCGAAGCGAAGGCGACGCGCGACAAGGCGCTCCGCCATCCGACCGCGACGGTGATCGACCTCCACCAGTACGGACGTCAGTTGCTGCGCGCGGGCGATACTGCCGGCGCGATCCAGGTCTTCGAGCTCAACGCGAAGCGCTTCCCGAACCAGTGGCCGGTGAACGCCGGCCTGATGCGCGCCTACGCCGCTGCGGGCAAGAGCAAGGAGTCCCTCAAGGCGGCCCGCGCCGCGCTCACCCAGGCCCCCGACGACGTCAACCGCAACAACCTCAAATCGCTGATCGCCAAGCTCGAGAAGGGCGACACCGCGATCAACTGACGAAACCGGGCCCTACTCCACGATCACCGTCACCGCCCGCGAGCGGGCGGCGGTAAACGGGACGCGGGCCTGGAAGGTGTGTTCGCCGGGCACCAGCGGCCAGCGCAGGTCGAAGGGCGAATCAACGGTTCGGAAGGGACGACCGTCGACGTACCAGACGAGCTGATCGACCTTGGGCTCGACGACCGCGGTGAGGGCCAGGGTGTTGAGCGCCGCTGGCGTTTCGGGGTCGAGCAGCAGGCGCAGGCCGGTCTCGGGCGAGGTGATCTCGATCGTCGGTAGAGCGGTTCCGGCCAGGAGCCCACCCTGAAGGTTGTCCCCTTCCCTTGCCTGTTCGACTTCCGTCGGATACGAGGCCGAGGACGAGGCCGCGAGCCAGCGGGCATAGCGCGGCGGCAGATCGACGAACGTTCGCACTTCGACGAACGGCGCGGGAGTCGCCGCGGTCGCAATGCGATCGCTTCGCCGGTCGACTGCGAGAAGCCGGTGGACCGTGCACTCGCCGAGGCTCGCGAGCTCATCGCCTTCACCGCCGGCGTCGCCGTCTGCGCCAGCGCCGCGAGCGCCGGGAAGCCATTCGAGCACCACGCGGTCGCAGGCGGCGGTCGCGCGCTGGCCGGAGAGCGCGCAGAGCTTCACGCTGCGATAGCCGCGCGGTGGCGGAAAGTCGAGTCCTTCGAGTCCGTCCA
>JBDSRU010000068.1:0-11831 GCA_039929145.1 Thermoanaerobaculia bacterium | reverse complement strand
CGGGACGCCTTCAGCTCCGGCATCGCCGACGAGCAGCAGCGCACCTGGGCGGCGTTCGGACAGGTCGCATGGAAGCGCGGGCCGCTGCGCGTCGACGCTGGGCTGCGCCGCGACGACAACGACGTTTTCGGCGCCGAGACCAGTGCCAAGGCCGGCGTCGCCTGGGCGATCTCCGAAGCGTGGCGCCTGCGCGCCTCCTTTGGCGAGGCCTTCCGCGCCCCCTCGCTCGCCGATCTCTACTATCCCGGTTTCTCCAACCCCGAGCTTCAGCCCGAAGGTTCCGAGAGCTACGAGGTCGCGGTCGATGGGGGAAGCGGTGCCTGGCAGACGACGGTCGCGCTTTTCCAGAACGACCTCGACAACCTGATCGAGTTCGACTTTGCGACGTTCTTGCCGCAGAACGTCGGGCGGGCGCGTACCCGAGGCGTAGAGGGATCGCTGGCCTATCGCCGTGGTCTGTTCGACGGCCGGCTGGTCGCGACCTGGCTCGACGCGGAGAATCTCGACACCGGCGGTCCGCTGCTGCGCCGGCCGGATGAGAGCGCGAGCTTCGTCGCCTTCGTGCGTCCGGGGGCGTGGACCGTCGGAGGCGTCGTGCGTTACGTCGGCGACCGGACCGATTTCGGCGACGTCCCCCTCGACGCCTACACGACCGTCGATCTGTCGCTCGCCTGGCGTTTCGCCGAGCGCTGGGAGCCGTTCGTGCGGGTCGAGAATCTGTTCGATGAGGAGTACGAAGAGGCGGCCGGCTATCCGGCTCCCGGCATCGGCTTTCGCACCGGCATCGAGCTGCGGTTCTGACGATGCGTCGTGCGGCAGCTCTCGTTGGTCTGGCGTTGTGGGCAATGGCCTGCGGCGCGCCCCAACAAGCGCTGCGCGGTGGCAGTGAGAAGATCGCGGTCATGGCGCCCGCCGCGGCGGAGACCCTGGTCGAGCTCGGCGTGGCCGATCGCATCGTCGCAGTGGGCGACTTCGTCGACTGGCCGCCAGTCCTCGCCGGCCGGCCGCGGATCGGTGGCTACGACGCGCCGAATGCCGAGCGGCTGGTCGAGCTCGGTGTCGGCGTGCTGTTCACCACGGCGAGCGAGGCGGGCCGCGGAGAACACGCCCGCCTCTCCGAGCTCGGTATCCGCGTCGTCGCGCTCGACACGTCGACCTTCGCCGGAACGCTGGCGGCGATCGCCGCCACTGGCCGCGAGGTCGGGCGCGAGGCTGAGGCGCGGGTGCTGCTCGCGACCATCGAAGCCCGCATCAGCGCCGTCCGCGCGCGCGCCGCGAAAGCTCCGCGTCGCCGGGTCCTCGTCGCTGTCGGGCACGATCCACTCTTCGTCGCCGGCCCAGGCTCCCACCTCGACGAGCTGGTGACGATCGCCGGTGGCGAGAACGTCGCGGCGGACGCGGAATCGCCGTACCCGATGCTTGCCCTCGAGACGATTCTCGAGCGCGCTCCACAAGTCATCGTCGACAGCGCCGACAATCGCGCCGGCCAGCCGCGTGGCCTCGCACCGGGGCTGTGGAAGGCCTGGCCCTTTCTGCCCGCGGTCGCCTCCGGCCGCGTCGCCTTCGTCGATCCCTGGCAGCTGCTGGTGCCCGGACCGCGCCTCGCCGACATGGCCGAGCTCATGGGGCGCCTGGTGCATCCCGAGCTCTTCGGTCCGCCGACCCCGGCCGACTTTGCCTCTCCGGTTGCCTCCTCGGGTGCCGCTCGCTCCGTTGATCGCGCTCCGTGAGCCCTTCATGAGCTCGCCGTCGCTGGCCCTGCGACTGGTTCGCGTCGTCCTCGGACTCTCGCTGCTCCTTGTCGTGGCGATCGCCATCGCGGTGAGCTTCGGCGCCGCGGAGGTCGGGTTCTGGCAGCGCCTCCTGGGTGGCGCGTGGAGCGAAACGCAGCGCGCGATCCTGCTCGCGCTGCGCCTGCCGAGGGTGCTCACTGCAGCGGCGCTCGGTGGCCTTCTCGGTGTCGCCGGCGTCGCTTTCCAGGCGCTGCTGCGCAATCCACTGGCCGATCCTTATGTGCTCGGCGTTTCGGGGGGGGCGAGTCTCGGCGGCGTACTCGCGCTGCTCGCCGGTGTCGCCGGCCTCGGCGTGCCGGTGGCCGCCTTCGCAGGCGCGCTCGCTTCGTTGATCGCCATCGAGCGCATCGCGACGACCGGCGGACGGTTGACCGTCTTCACGCTCTTGCTGACCGGCGCGATTTTCAACTCTTTCAGCGCCGCCCTGATCTATTTCCTGCAGAGCGTGGCGTCGCGCGAGGAGCTCTCCGCGATCGTCTTCTACCTCATGGGACGCGTGCCGAGCGCCGGACTCACCACCCTGGTGGCGCTGTGGGCCGCCGGGGTCGCGATCACCCTGGCGCTCTTCGCCTCGGCGCGCGACTTCAACGCCCTCACGGCGGGCGAGGAGGGGGCGCAGCAGCTCGGCGTCGACGTCGAGCGCCTGAAGCGCCGGACTTTCGTGATCGGCTCGCTCGCCACGGCGCTCGCCGTCGCGACCGGCGGTCTCATCGGTTTCGTCGGTCTGGTGGTGCCGCACCTGTTGCGCCGGCTGCTCGGTCCCGACCACCGGATTCTCCTGCCGGCGGCGTTTCTCGGCGGAGCCTGCTTCCTGGTGCTCGCCGACCTCGCTGCGCGCACCCTCGCCGCGCCGACGGAGCTGCCGGTCGGCGTCGTCACGGCGCTCCTCGGCGGTCCGTTCTTCCTTCTCCTGCTCCGTCGCCGCGCGCTCGCCGCCGGGGGAGAGCTGTCCGCGACCGGCAGCGAGGCGAACGGCCATGGCCCCCAGCGCTGAAGGCGCGCCGTCGCGTCCGCTGCTCGAGACCCGGGGCCTCGCAGTCGCCTACGGTGAGCGCGCCGTGCTCTCGGGGGTCGACTTCACGTTGCAGCCGGGCAGCGTCGTCGGTCTGCTGGGGCCGAACGGCGCCGGCAAGAGCACGCTGGTGCGCGCCATCTCCGGAGTGCTGCCGGGCTACACTGGAAGCATCTCGGTTCTGGGCGAAAACCTGCGCGCGCTGCCGCGCAAAGAGCTCGCTCGGCGCATCGCAGTAGTGCCGCAAGAGCCGCGCTTCGACTTCCCGTTCAGCGCCCTCGAGGTCGCAGTCATGGGCCGGCATCCGCATCTCCACGGCCTTGCCTTCGAGTCGGCGGAAGATGTAGCGATTGCGCGGCGCGCGCTCGAGCGCTGCGGCGCGCTCCATCTGGCGGCGCGGCCGATCGACCAGCTCTCTTCGGGTGAGCGCCAGCGCATCGTCTTCGCGCGGGCCCTCGCGCAACAGGCGCCGGTCCTGCTGCTCGACGAGCCGGCGAGCTTCCTCGACCTGCGCTTTCAGGTGGAGCTGTTCGATCGCGTGCGCGAGCTGGCCGACGAGGGCACAGGCGTCGTCGCGGTGCTGCACGATCTGAATCTCGCTGCCGAATACTGCGACCGGATCGTCCTGCTTCGGGCCGGGCGGGTGGTCGCCGTGGGCACGACCGCCGAAGTCCTGACCTACCAGAACCTCACCTCGGTCTACGAGACGGAGATCTACGTCGACCTGAACGACATCACCGGATCCCTCGTGGTCACCCCGCTCTCGTCGCGGGCGCGGCGCCGGCTGCGCGAACTGTTGCCGGCGGACGATTCGCCGCCGACGCCGTAGAATCGCTCCATGCTCCTCTGCCGCTTCGGTCCGGAAGGCCTGCTCGCCGCGGGCGAATCGCTTTCAAGGCAGCGCGTGCTGTTCTCGGATCCGTTCGAAATACCGGTCTCGCAATGGCAGTTAGGCCGGGCGGTCGACCTCGAACGGGGCGAGGCGCTGCGCGCGCCCCTGGTGCCGGGGAAGATCGTCTGTGTCGGCCGAAATTACCGCGACCACGCCGCCGAGCTCGGCAACCCCGTTCCAGTGGAGCCGTTGATCTTCCTCAAGGCGCCTTCGTCGGTCATCGGCCCCGGAACGGCGATCGTCCTGCCGCCGGAAAGCGCCCGAGTCGACTTCGAAGGCGAGATCGCGCTGGTCGTGAGACATCGCCTGCGTCGCGTCTCTCCGGACGAGGCGCTTGCCGGCATCCTCGGTGTCACCTGCGCCTGCGACGTCTCGGCGCGCGATCTGCAGAAGCGCGACGGTTCTTTTTCGGGCGCGAAGTCTTTCGATACTTTCTGTCCGCTCGGTCCGGCGGTCCTGATCACGGCCGACCTCGAGAACCTGGAGGTCCGGACGCGCGTCAACGGAGCCGATCGCCAGCACGGGCGGGTGGCGGAGATGGTCTTCGGCTTCGCCGAGCTCCTCGCCTACGCCTCGCGCAGAATGACGCTCGAGCCGGGCGACCTGTTCCTGACCGGAACCCCGGCCGGCGTCGGTCCGCTCGCCGACGGCGACCGCATCGAGGTCGAGATCCCCGGCGTCGGAGTCCTCGCGAACCCGGTCGAAGCCTGGCGGCAGTAGCCGCCTCGCGGTTTTATCGGAGTGTCTCGCTGTCGGTCGGCGACCGTTCGCTGCCTGCGACGCGTACCGGCCAGAGCAGCAGCGCCAGCGCGGCGAGCGGCAGCAGGTGGATCGCGCCGCCGGCCGTCCGGCCGAGAAAGTAGAGCGCCAGCCAGAGGCCGATCGCGGCGGCGCCGGCGCAGTATCGCAGGAGCAGAAGCATCGCGTGGATTCTATCTTCAGAGGGTCTCCAGAGCGTTTTCAGCGCGCCTTCTGAGCGGTGTCGGAGCGGCGTCGGAGCGCGCTCGCGGGCGGCGATCGGGCGCGATATCCTCGCGCGGTGCGGAGCTGGCGCGTCCTTCGTCGCGAGACCCTGTTCAGTCATCGCCTGTTCGATCTGCGGCGCGAATCGCTGGTCGCCGGGCCGCGGGTGGACAGCGCCGCAACGCCTCCATCCACAGGTGCCGCAGACGAAACCACTCGCGAGGCACTCACGCTCGACGCTCCGACCTGGGTGAACGTCATCGCTCTCCTGCCTGACGAAGGTGTCCTGCTCGTCCGCCAGTGGCGCTACGGCATCGGCGCCGAGACGCTCGAGATTCCGGGCGGAATGGTGGAGGTCGCAGAGACCGACGATCCAAGGGCTGCTGCCGGACGCGAACTCCTCGAGGAGACCGGATATCGCGCCGGGCGGCTCACCTACCTGGGCGAAGTCGAACCGAATCCGGCCTTCATCACCAACCGCTGCCTGACCTTCGTGGCCGAAGACCTGGTGCGCGAAGGCGAGCCCGAAGGCGATGGCGAAGAGGAGCTGGTGGTCGAGATCGCCGCGCTCGACGAGATTCCGCGACTCATTCTCTCGGGCGCCATCCGGCATGCCCTGGTGATCGCGGCGTTCTACCTTTTCGAGCATTCCCGCAGGAGCTCGGCACTGGACACGGAGCTCCGCCGGAGCTCGGCTCCGGACACGGAGCTCCGCAGGAGCTCGGTACTGGACAAGGAGCTCCGCAGGAGCTCCTTGTGAACCTCGAGGCGGTGACGTTCGATGTCACGCGGACGCTGCTCACCTGTCCGACGCTCGGCGAGCAGTACGCCGAGGTGCTCGCACGGCACGGTGTCGAGGTCGCGGCGCGCGACGTCGAAGCCGCGATCCCGCTCGTCTGGCAGGAGCTTGCCTGCGCGGCCTCGCCGGCGCGTGACCGTTTCCTGCATCATCCGAAGGGTGCGCGAGGTTTCTGGCGCCACTTCGTCGAGCGCACCTGCGAGCTCCTCGATGCCCCGCACCCGTCCGCCTTCGCCGCCGCCGAGCTCTTCGACCGGTTCGCCCAGGCCGATGCCTGGGAGGTGGCGCCGGGGACGCGCGCCATGCTCGCCGAGCTCAAGCAGCGCGGGCTCAAGCTGGCGGTGATCTCGAACTGGGACCAGCGTCTGCCGCTCCTGCTCGAACGGCTCGAGCTCGCCGATCTCTTCGACAGCTTCGCGATCTCCGCCATCGTCGGCGTCGAAAAGCCGCATCCGCGGATCTTCGAGACGGCGCTCGCGGCGCTCGGCGTCGGCGCCGAAAACGCGCTTCACGTCGGCGACAGCCGGCGCGATGACCTGGAAGGCGCGCAGGGGGTCGGCATGCACGCGTTCCTCCTGGCTCCTGAAGGTGGCGGCGATCTCGCGAGCCTCGCCGAGTTGCCGGCGTTGCTGGCCGGCGGCCGCGAGCTTGCCGGATAGAGTCGGGGCGCGATGCGGCATCTCGGACATTGGGCGGCGGCGGCTCTCGGCGGCGGGCTCGGTTCGCTGGCGCGCTACCTGATGCAGGGTTGGGTACAGCGGCGAGCCGACCACCTGCATGGGCGCGCCGAGAGCTTTCCCTGGGGGACCTTCGCGGTCAACATCCTGGGATGTCTCCTCATCGGCTTTCTGGTGGGCGCCTTCGAGCTCCGCGGGCGCATGACGCCCGAGACGCGGACGTTCGTTCTGGTTGGCCTTCTGGGCGGATTCACCACCTTCTCGAGCCTCGGTCTCGAGTCGTTCAGCCTGCTGCGGTCGGGCGGCGCGGGGCTCGCCTTCGCCAATCTCGCCGGGAGCTCGATCGCCGGCCTTGCTGCCGTTGCGCTCGGATTCTGGCTCTCCGAGGTGCTCGCTTGAATCAGGCCGCCGCCTCGCAAAGCCGGAAGCTGTGCTGGGCCGTGATCTTCGGCGGGGCAGCCGCAATCGGGGCTTGCTCTCCTTCTACGCCGCCGGCGGCGGAGAAGCCTGACGAGCTCGCGATCGTCGAGGTCACGGCGGCGCCCGATGCCGCCTATTCCATTGCCGACGATCGCATCGAGCGGCGGGCAAATCCGAACGCGATCGCCGGCGCGCTCCCCGACGGCTTCCCGCCGGACATTCCGGTCTACCGTCCGTCGAGCCTCGTCGACTTCACGCCCCGTCCCGAGGGTGGTGCCGTGGTGGTTTTTGCGTCACCGGCGGAGACCGGCGCGGTGACCTCGGCGCTGTACCAGAAGCTGCGTGCGGCAGGCTGGCAGGCGGGAGCCGCGGGAAGCTGGACGAAAGCCGGACGCAAGCTTCGGCTGGTCGTCGAGCCGACCGCCGCCGGGTCGCGCTTTCGCTTCGAGTTCTGACGGGTAGTTCCGGCATCGAGGGTCGACTGCGCTTCGACTCCTCGAGCTCTCAGTAGCCCGCGCCCGACTCCTTGTCGAGCAG
Source organism: Thermoanaerobaculia bacterium (assembly GCA_039929145.1). Lineage (GTDB taxonomy): Bacteria > Acidobacteriota > Thermoanaerobaculia > Multivoradales > JAGPDF01 > JAGPDF01. The sequence goes on along the minus strand of JBDSRU010000068.1, from coordinate 4,738 downwards.
CGCCTTGTGCGCCGGGATCCTGTCGACCAGCTGGAACGGTGTGAGCACGCTCGCCAGACTCTCGCCGACCTGATGGATCGCATCCTCGGCGATCGGTCCCAGCCAACCGGCGGCGTCGGCCAGATAGCGGATGCGTGCCGGGTCGATGCCCATCACCCGCGCCGCGGTGGCGTCGACCGCCGGCAGATTCGTTCCGACGACGAGCACACCCGCCGGTTTCGCGGTGCCGAGGATCGGGCCGTCGCCCTCCATGCCGACAATGCCGTCCACGATCGCGAGCTGCGGGCGCACGGTGGCGTTGATATCGAGGATCGACTCCTGGAGCCCGGCGTAATGCAGGACGTTCTTGGGCCAGCCGTAGTAGCTCCCGGGCATGAGGCCGAAGAGGTTTTTCATCGCCAGCGTTGCCCCCGTCCAGTGGTGAGTCTTGAGCTTGGCGAGGGAGACGATCCAGTCGATCTCCGAGAGCACCACCGGCAGCGTCAAGCGGACGAGCCCTGAGCGCCGGCCGACGTTGGCGACGGCGAAGCCGCGCTGGCGGTTGAGATCGACGAAGCGCAACTTCTCGTCGACGAGGATTTGCGCCAGCCCCGATTCTTCGAGCACCAGGACGGTGTCGCGGCGGTGCCCCGGACCTTCGCCGACCAGGACCTCGGCGGCGCCGAGCGCGGCGAGCGCTTTCGCCGCGGCGCGGACGACCTCCGGATGGGTGTTGATGTGGCCTTCGCCCGAGGCGGTCTCGACCAGGTTCGGCTTGAGCAGGATCCTCTTGCCCGACACCATTCCCGGCGTGAGGCCGACCTCGCGGAACGCAGCGCGCAGGATCGGTTCGAGGTCGACCGCGTACGATGCGGCGCGCGCCACGCAGACTCGCGGGCGGAGGTCGCGCTTGCAACCGGCGAGCGCGCCGGTGGCGAAGATCGCTCCGGCGGCGAGCAGCTCACGGCGCGACGGACGATGCGTCACCAGCCAGTCGCGGCTCATGCCGACTCCCGGAGCGCGGCGAGCAGGCCGCGTGGCGCCGCCGCCGCGACGGCGAGGAGAGCGAGGTCGGCGCTCTCGTAGCTGCCGTAGCGGCTCTCACGCGCCAGGGTTTCGTGGATCGCCGTGGCGGCGAAAGGCGCCGCGGCGCCGCGCCAGGCGCTCCAGGCGAGGAGCGCCCAACCGAGCGCGAGCGGCGTGCGCATCGCCGGCGCGAAGGCCTCGAGGTACTGGAGGCTCGCGCCGACCTTCGTCGCCGGTGTGTGACCGGCGAGCGCCGCTAGAACCAGTCCGGTCGACTCGGGCGCCGGCCGCAGGTCGGAGCCGAATACCCGCGAGTTGCCGTAGTTCCAGCCACCGGTGGCGATCTGGCGATCGAGCAGGACGGCGCGCCCCTCGCGGGCGCGCGGGTGGTCGCCTTCGTCCGCCGAGTCGAGCGCCAGCAGGGCCATCGCGGTCGGCTCGGCCCACGAGAAGGTGCGCTCGATCCACGGCCATCCGGCGAGCTCGGTGTCGACGGTGACGGGACTCGCCGCGGAGCGCGGGAAGTGATCGCCCCTCTGCGCGAGCAGGAAGGCAACGGCCCGCCGGCGTGCGTCCTCGAACTCCGGACTGCCATGCCAGGCGAGGATGGCGATCGAGGTCGGACTGTAGGCCCCGGGATGGAGATCTGAAACGCTCACCCGCCCATCGGCTGCCTGCTGGCGGGCGACCGCGGCCGAGGCGTTGCGTGAGCTCGCTGCGTTCGCCGCTCCGCCCAGGCGCAGCGCGAGCGCCCGCCAGACCGTCGCTTCCATCGCGGCCTCGGTCTCGCCAGGACGGGCGAGAGCGCTGCCGTCGGGGAGCGCCCGGTGCGCGAGGCTCTCGAGCAGCACAGGGGTCGAGGGGTCGAGCAGAGCGGCGCTCATCGCAGGTTCCAGGTGCATTCTAGTCGGCAGTCAGCGGTTCTTTGCTGTGGGACAATCGCCGCGGGATGACCTGGGCGAAGCTCGATACAGCGGCGGTGGCGCGGGCCCTTGCGGCCGTCGCCGCGGAACCGGGCGATCTGGCCGAGGTCTATTTCGAGCGCCGCATCGACGCCGAATGGCCTCCGGACGAGGCGTCGTGCGGATTGCGCCTCCGCCGGGAGGAGGGTCTCGCGGTGCGCCTGGCACGCGGTCACCAGACCTGGCTCGCCAGCCGCGACGCGATCACCGGTGCCGACCTGGTGGGTGCCCTGCGCCAGGTGGCGCGGGCGCAGCCGGCGACGATGCTCGAGCCCGATCTCGCCGTCGGTCCGCAGCCGGCGATCCCGGTGGCGTCGCTGCGCGGCTTTCATGCGGAGCTCGAGCGCGCCATCCGAAAGCACCATGTCGCCTTTCCGTTTCGCCTCACGACGCGCTGGCATCGCCGCGATCTTCAGGTAGTGGGGCCGCGCTGGGTGCCCGAGCCCGAGCGTGAGCACTTCTACAGCCTCGACGTCGAGCTACCCTGGGGCCGCTTCGGTGCGCTCGCCACAGCGCTCCAGGCGGACGAAGCGGAGGTCTTGGCGCGCGCGCTCGTGGCGCGATTCCGGGCTCGCGAAGCGCCGCCACCGCCCTCCGGTCGCCGCGTGCTGCTGCTCTCCCCCGCGGCGACCGCCGTGATGTTGCACGAAGCCGTCGGGCACGCGCTCGAGGCCGATCTCCTCGCGGAGGGCGACCTCTTTCGCGGGCGGAGCGGGCTGGATCGGGGCGAGCGCTCCGCCGCGGACAACTCAGGGCGCGGTACGCCCGGCAGTGGAGAGTCGTCCCTCACGCTCGACGTGCTCGACGATCCGCGGCGCGCGCCGCGCGGCGTCGATCGTGCGACCGACGACGAAGGCCAGCCGGTCGTCCGCCGCTGGCTGATCCGCGACGGCAGGGTCGATCAGGCGATCGCCGACGCGCAGCATGCGGCGCGGTCGGAGTGGATGCTGCCGGGGTCGGGCTTTCGCGGTGGCCGGCACCAGCTGCCTCTGCCACGCACCGTACACCTCGAGCTACTGCCGGGCGGGGCCGACCAGGCGGTGCTTCTGCGCGCGGCCGAGGGCGGGCTCTACGTGCCCGAGATCGACCAGGGAAGGCTCGATCCGCGCACCGGCGAGGTCGTGTTGCACGCCCCCTGCGGACGCTTCGTCCGCGACGGCGAGTTGGCCGAATCCTGCGGACCGTTCAGGCTCCGCAGCAGCGTGCCGGAACTGCTCCAGGCGGTGCGCGCGGTCGGCGCGGATGCGCAAGCGGCGGGAGCCGGGTGGTGCGCCAAAGGGGGGCAGCGCCGCGCCGTCTGGGCCACGGCGCCGTCGCTCGTGCTGGCTGCGCTGGAGATCTCCGGCGGCCGGAGCGGTCGATGACGGCCAGTCCGGGGGCCGAGGCGCTGCTTGCCGATCTCATTCGACGGGGACTCGGAGCGGCGGAAATTTTCGAGAAGAGCGGCCGGAGCCGCTGCTTTGCCCGTGAGACGGCGACCTCCGACGTGAGCCTTGCAGCGCGGACAACCCAGGCGATGGCGACCGAAGCGGGCTGGGCCGTGCGCGCCGGCGACCGCCGGCGGTCGCTGTTCTTCGCCGCCACAGGCAGCGCCGATCCGGGCGCGCTCCTGCCGGAGCCGAGTCCGCACTCGCTCCGCCTGCCGGAGGCTCCCATCCTGTCAGCCGGCCTCTCGGAGGAGCCGTGGAGCACGCCGGCCGACTTCGCGGTCCCGCTCGCCACGGAGTCGGTCGCCGCGACGCTGCTGCAGGCGATCGAGCGCGAGCTTCGCCGCGAGCTGCCGGAGAGCCGCTTGCTCTCGGCCTGGCTCGAAGACGGTGCGTCGGAGTCGACATTGGTCGCGACTTCGGGCCTGCGTGCGGCGTGGAGCGCCCGCGCCGCTTTCCTGCGCCTCGAGGTCGAAGACCGCGGGCGCCGCTGTCGTTTCGAAGGCGCCGAGCGCGAGGCGCGCCAGTTCGAGCCGCGGGCGCTCGCGCTGCGCCTGGTCGATCGACTGTGCGCCCTCGAGGCGACCGTGGGACGAGCGCCGGTCGCGTACGACGCCGCTGTTCCGTTGCTCCTCGCCGCGCCCCTCGCGGCGCGGTTGGTTCAGGCGGTGGCGCCGCTCTTCCTCGGCCCGGCGGCGAACGAGCGGATCCTGGCCTTCGGGGCGCTTTCGCCGGAGCTCACGCTGGTGGACGACGGCCGGCATCCCGGCGGCGTGCTGGTGGCACCGGTCGACGGTGAAGGCATGCCTTGCGGCCGGGCGGTGCTCGTCGAGGAGGGGCGCTTCGTGCGGCCGCTCCTCACCTGGTGGGAGGCGGGCTCCATGCCCGTGGCCGGTTGCGCGCGGCGCGCGAGCTGGCGCGACCTGCCGCGCCGCGCGCCCACCCACCTCTTCGTCGCGCCGAGCACGACCGCGGTGGCCGACCTGGTCGCGGCGGGCGGCGCCGGCGCCTATCTGCTCGATGCTGAGGGACCGGTGCGGATCGATCCGCTCAGTCTGGCGTTCGAGGTCGCGGTGTCCGCTCTCCACCTCGCTGCCGGCCGCGCGGTTTCGCCGCTCGGACCGGTCCGGCTGTGCGGCGATCTGAAAGGCCTGCTGACGGGGATTCGCGCCCGGGCGCGCGATCTTCACTTCGTCCCCGGCGACGGCATGTTCGGCGCGCCCTCGCTGCTGGTCGTGTTGAACGTCGGCGAGGCGGAGGTCGCGACCGCGAATCCGAAAGACTTCGCCATCGACATCGCGAAGAACCCCGCCATCGTCGTGTCGGCACCGATCGAAGAGGAGA
>JBDSRU010000067.1:0-2985 GCA_039929145.1 Thermoanaerobaculia bacterium | reverse complement strand
CCACCAGTCTATTCGCGCTGCCGCTAACACCGCGCTTTTCGGCCCTACTGCGCTAGCGGCGCTTTCGCCTCGTTGAGAGTGGGGCGGTTCTGGTCGCGCCGCACTTCGGCCGCGATGCCGGGGAGCGCCGCTTCGGCGATGAGACCGAGGCCCACGGCGTGCGCGGTGATGGCCGAACTGTCGGCGACGCGCAGCATCGGCACCCGCGTTCCGGCGACCTTCTCGATGAAGCTGTCCACGTAACGGTCGCGAGCCGAATCCTTCTCCAGGTCGACGTCGCGGATGTAGATCGCCAGAATGCGATCGCCGAACTCCTGCGCCGCCTCGGCGTAGAGCTCGGCGTCGGCCTGGCCGGAGTCGCCGATCAGGATCCAGCGCAGGTTCGGCAGGCGGTGAACTAGCTCCCGCACCCGTTCAAGCTTGTGCCCATGCCCGGGGGTCTGGATGAACTTGCCGGGATCGAAGCCCAGGTCGCGGAGAAACATCGGCCCGGCGGGAATGGCATTGAGCTCCATGAAGTCGTCGAGCAGGTCGTAGAGATTCCACGGCGAGCTCGAGACGTAGAAGATCGGGTTGCGATCCTCTCCCTGCGCTCCGCGCTGTAGCGCCTCATAGAGCGCGGCGAGGCCTTGCAGGGGCTTGCGTGTCCGCGCGTTGTGCAGGAAGACGAGCTGCGCGGCGAGCTTCCAGTCGGTGATGCTGCTCTCGAGCACCGTATCGTCGATGTCGGAGATCACACCGAATTTCGCCGCCGGCCCGATCTGAAGGACGGGCTGAAGCGTCGCGAGCGTCCCGTCGAGCAGTTGAATCGTGGCGTTGTCCCACAGCTGGTCGGACCCCGGGGCGCCGGTCGGCAGGCTCAGCTGGTAGTAGCCCTCGGCATCGCTCGTGGTCTCCGCGCTGGCGTCGCGGAAGCTCGCGCGCAGAGCGACATGAGGGACCTCGTCGCTCTCGAATCGGCGATAGGTGTTCCACAGGTTGTCCCACCAGTCGTCGTCCTCTTTCGGTCCCCCCAGAGGCGCGTCGGCGAGGATCCGGCCCTGAAGCTCGACGCCGGCGGAATCGGCATAGCCGCGATAGGCGGCGATGTGCTGAGGACCGTTGCGCGAGAACTTAGCGTCGAAGCGGCGCCGCGCTGCGTCGATGAGGTCGTCCGTTTCCGCGACCGCAGTCCGCAAATACTTCGCGAGGTGAGCCGGCCAGCGACGCATGGACCTGTCGTGCATCATAGTGCGCGTTCGAGCAGCAGAGGTGAGCCGCCCGTCACTCCGCGCTGTTCGGCCCCAAGTCCCTGGCGGTGGAGTTCCGGATGGCTTCGTTCAGGGGACCGGCGAGAGGAAGATCCCCGGGCCGAGGAGGCCGATGAAGATCGCCGCCGTGAGCCCTCCGGCGACCAGCCAGGGCCAGCTCCGCGCGATTCCGAGTCCTTCTCCTGGCGCGGGCGGGAAGCGCTCGCGGTTCCGGAGCAGCTGGGTCATCCAGGCGAGCGCCGAGGCGCCACCGAAGGAGGCCGCCGCGGCCGAAATCAGCACCAGCCGCGGGCTCTCCGGATTGAGCAGCCCTGCGGCGACGTACATCAGCCCTCCAGCGAGGTAGGCGGGGAGGGTGAGCGTCCGCGCGCGCTGCAGGCTCTCCGCCGGGTCTGAGCCAAGGAAGGGGGCCAGTCCGCGGAGCGCGATCGGCACTGCGACGAACATGTAGGCCGCCGTGCCGGCGACGGCGAGAGCGATGCGCCAGAGGGCGTAGTGCGGTGAGCCGGCGATGACCGCGTTCCAGTCGCCGATGCCCCCCAGTCCCGAGAACATCCAGTAACCGAACGCCTGCAACAGATTCAAGGTCAGGAAGAGCCAGAGGAAGTAGCGTCCGGCACCAGAACTGGAACCCTCCGTGCTGGACCTGCCCCGTATCGCGCCCGATCCGAGAATCAACACGGTGAGACCGGCGAGCAGGAGGTTCACCAGCGTCCCGCCGGCCGAGATCCAGCGGCTCGCGGCGGCAGAGAGTCCTTCCTCGCCGCAGTCGAAGTAGACCGCATTCAGCACCCGCGGCTCGCCGCCGAGCGCGGCACACATGCCGCCGTGTCCAAGGCCTTCGTGCGCGACGTTGGTCAGGGCATACGCGACCAGCGCGATGGCGATCACGGTGGGTAGATGGAGCGCCGCGGCGGAAGGCCTCGCTGCGCTCGTTGGGGTGGCTGCAGTCTTCTCGGCCATGAATCTCCCGGATTTCGCTGCCGTCAGTCTATGCCCGGTCACGGCGGCTTCGGAGCGACCCCGGAGCGCGGCCAAGAAATCTGTTGACATCCGGATCGATATGCATGATTATGCGCATCTTCTGATAACGACGATGCCGACCGATATCGAACAGAGAGACCGCCGCCGCCAAGCCATCGTGGATCTGGTGCGCCGAACGCGCATCACGAGCCAGGAGGAGCTGCGGGCGAAGCTCGCGGCGCGCGGTTTCGAGGCGACACAACCATCGGTCTCGCGCGACCTGCGCGACCTGGGCGTCGGCAAGGCCGGCGGTCGGTACGTTCTCGCTGACGAGCTCGGCCCCGAGACCCGCGACGCGTTGGCCGAGGTGGTGCACTTCGTGCGTGACATTCGTCCCGCCGGGCCGCACCTCGCGGTGGTCGCGACCACAGTCGGAGCGGCGCAGACGGTGGCGATCGCGCTCGACCACGCGGGCTTCGCGGAGCTCGTCGGCACGGTCGCCGGCGACGACACGATCTTCGTGGCGACCGCCAGCGCCGCCCTGCAGCGCCGCTTCGTCGAGCGTCTGCGCCTTTTGCTGGTCGCGCCTGAGCACGTGGCCCCACCCGCCCGGCGACGTACGGCCTGATCTCAGGCCGCGCTCTCGAACCCTTTTCGCCATTTCATTCAGAAGCGAGCGGAGAAACGTGACGATGAAGCCCATTGTGTTGGCATTTTCAGGCGGCCTCGATACCAGTTGGGCGATTCCCTACCTCGCCGAGACCACGGGCTG
>JBDSRU010000066.1:0-4604 GCA_039929145.1 Thermoanaerobaculia bacterium | reverse complement strand
GAATTCGGGCGCTCGCGAGCGACGCGGATCGGCGACACGGTGATCGGGGTGGCGCGGCTCTCTCCGGCCTTCGACCGGGCGGCGTTCTTCGAGACCGGGCGCATCGCCGGACGGATCACCAAGCCGGCTACGGCATTCATCCTCGACGCTTCGCCAGCGCTTCTCGGCCTGCCGGTATTCGATCTCGAGGGCCACGCTGTCGGGGCGGTCGCGACGGTGCTGTCGCGCGTGTCGGAGCCCGCGACGCAGAGTGGCGACATGATGAGCTACTTCGCGTTGGGCCGGGGGCGCATGGAAAGCGGCCCGCTCGGAGTCTTCCTGCTTCCGGGGAGCCGTGTGGAAGAGCTCGTTGCTGCCGCGCGCCTGCGTGCCCGCGAGCTGCTGGCGGAGCGCCTTCCGGCGCCGCCGACGCCTCCGGCCCCTCCGACCCCCGCGCCGTAGGAGTCGCTCTCCGCGCTACGGAATCGCCTGGGCCGCCTGCAGCAGCGATTGTGCCGGGGCAGAGTCCGGGAAGCGCGCCAGGTAGCGCTCGAGCTGTCCGATTGCTTCCTTCTTCGCGCCCTGGCCCACCAGCTCACCGGCAGTTTGCAGGAATCGCCGATGCGCCTCGTCGCTCGCCGGATCGAGCTGCAGCCAGCCCAGAAGCACATCGAGGGCCTCGTTCAACTGACCCTCCGCGAGATGGACCTTGCTGAGATTGGAGAAGGTGACCCAGTAGGGCCGGATAGCGAGCGACTTGCGGAAGGTCGCGATTGCCTCTTCCTTCTGGCCCAGGAAGTACAGACTCATCGCCTTGTAGGTCCACGCCTGATAGTGCTGCGCGTCGAGCGCAATGGCGGCGTCCAGGGCGACAATGGCCTCGCTGTAGCTCTTCTGCTTGTACCTGGTCTTGCCGAGCTCGAACTGGATTTCCGGACTTGCCGGCAGATTGGCCGCGGCCTCGGTCGCGACCTCTTCGACTCTGGCGAGCAGCGCTTCCCGGTCGGCCTGCGACGCCGTGGCCGGCTGCTTCGCCAACTCGCTCGCCGCCTTGCGGCTGGTCTGCATGACGGCCGATGCATAGACCGGGTCCTTCTGGGCGTACGGGTCGAGCTGCGCGAGGTCGAGTGCCTGCGAGAAGAGCTCCGCGGCCTCGCCCCACTTTTCCTCCGAGAGCGCCATGTTTCCCAGCATGTAGTACGCCATGTAGTGCGGAGCGAGCTCGTTGACCCGAGTCCACAGCCGGCGCTCGTTCTCCCATTGATGGGCCTGCGCAACAGCGTCCCTGCCCCAGGCCAGGGTGAGGGCGAGCACTGCCACGATCGCGATCCACCTGCCGGCGGTGTGGATCCGCCGGGCGCTTCGCCCGCCGGGAACGCCGCCCTCCGGGCGCAACAGCGGAGCGAGGACGGCGGCGAGCGCAGCAGCCAGGAAGACGATGGGGATGTAGAGGTAGCGGTCGGAGGCGATGGTCGTGCGGAAACGCCCGGCAGCGATGTTGGGCAGCAACAGGGCGAACCAGGCCACGAGCCCCAGGACGACGCCGCGATGCCCGCGCCGCCAGGCCCAGGCGCCGCCGCCCACCGCGGCAAGAAGCAGAGCGGCGACGATCGTCCACCTCCAGCCGATCAGGGCACCCATCGCGGCGGGTGAGTAGAGGATTGCAAGCTTCGCGGGCGCCATCGCGTTGGCGGTCATCAGCGCGACCGATCCGGGCAGGAAGCCGAAGACCTCCGACCAGGGACGCTGCAGAGGGCTCTGCGCCACGTGCTCGAGCGTCGCGCGGTAGTTCGCGAAGGTCAGCAAGAGGGAGAGCGCGAGCAGCGGCAGTTTCTCGAGGACCGCCCGGCGGTCGAAGCGCCGATGCCGCCAGAGATCGAGCACGAACGGAACGACGACGATTCCCGGTGAGACCTTGCCGAGGAGGGAGAGTCCGAAGGCGGCCTGCGAGCTCCACAGCGCGATCGCGCTGGGTCGCTCGAGGTGCCAGAGGTAGAGCAGTACGCCGGCCAGTAGCCAGAGTGCGGCCACCTGCGAGTTGCGACAGATTGCCCAGCGGACGGTCTCCACCAGCGCCGGATGGACGGCGAAGAGCATCGTTGCCGCGGTCGCCGCGAGCCACGATCCGGTGAGCCGGAAGAGGGCGAAGAGCAGGAGAGCGGCGGTGACGACGTGCAGCAGCACCGAGTGCGCGTGGAAACCGGCGAGATCCCAGCCGAACAGCGCGTGGTCGATCGCGACCGAGAGGGTGAAAAGCGGCTGATAGAGGCTGGAGTGGGTGCTCGTGAACATCGTCACCAGCGCGCCGAGCTTGTCGTCGCCGGCGAAGGCGGCGACCTGCGGGCTACTGCGGATCAGCGCCTCGTTGTCGTACCGGATCCAGTAATTGCCCGGCGTCGGCAGGTAGACGGCGAGCGCCGCCGCGACGACGAGCAGCAGCGCCGGAAGCGCCCGCGTCCAATGGATTGCTGCGACTCCGGGAGCGGCAACCGGGCTCGTCGGCATGTGGAAAAACTCCTGAGGAAGGCCTGGGGTGGCGCGGTTACTTGGTTCCTGGAACTTCGGCAGGCTCGACTTTCAGAATCCTGGCCCAGGCGGTGCGCAGGCTGGGCGGCAGGTCGAGCTCACCAAAGAGGCCCCGGACCTGCTCGCGGCTGGTGAAGCTCCAGATGTCTTCCCAGTCGGCGTAGCGCAGCAGATGCGAGATCGCCCAGGCCTGGCGCCCCGGCGTGCCCTCGCTCAGGAGGCGGCGGAGGTCCTCCGTGCTGACCGGTTCGCCGGGAAAGAAATAGAGCTTGGTGCCGCGCTCGGTTTCCGCTGAGTCGGTGCCAAAGGCAGCCATGACGAAAGGAGTATAGCGGCAACGCATTTTCGCGCAACGCTTGACGCGCCGGGGTCGCTTCTGTAAATTGATCGAGGTTCCTGGTGCAGGCGGGCATAACTCAGTTGGTAGAGTGCAAGCTTCCCAAGCTTGATGTCGCGGGTTCGAACCCCGTTGCCCGCTCCATGATCTCCCCCGGGTCTAGCATGGCTCCGGCGTAGCGGCCCATCGGACGGAGCGGATGAGGGCCGGAAGCGGCCCTGCGGTCGTCACTTTCAGCGAGGCTCCTCCCGCCCGCGCGGGCAGAAAGGAAATTCGCTCGTGCCAACCTCTCTGATTGCAGTGGGCACCGAGCTCACCGGCCGCCTGACCTGCCCCTCCGACCTGCGATGCGAAGGGAGCTTTCACGGCGACATCGAAATTCTCGGCGATCTGACGGTCTGTGCAGGGGCACGGGTGGAAGGTTCACTCCGCGCGCGCACCGTCACCGTGAGCGGTGCGGTGCGCGGACCGGTGCGCGGAGACGATCAGGTAGAGGTGTTGCGCGGCGGATCGGTGACCGGCGACATCTCCTCGGCCTGCATCGTGCTCGCGGAAGGCTCCGAGCTCGACGGCCGGATCGACATCGCCACCTGAGTCACTTGATGGTGCCTTCGATCGGCACCGTGAGCAGCGGCATCCACTTGTTGTCCGTGTGAATGGTCATCTTGCCGCGCACGGGACCCTTCGGCATCGTCGCGGGATCGAAGTCGATCTTGATCCGGTACTCGCGTCCGAGGACGCGCGTCTCGACCGACGGCTGCGGGAAGCCCGCCAGGTCGTGCTCCACCTTGGTGACGTGGATCGGCGCGGTGGAGTAGCTCTTCACGGTGAAGGCCTGCGACTTCTTGACCGGGAATTCGACCTCGCCGAAGCTCAGGAGGTTCGGGGTGACCGCGGCGACCGGGCGCATGAATCCGGAGAGCGGAATGGGAACGATCGATTGCTTGGGGTGGTTGACGTAGACCAGAAGGGTGCCGATGATCGCGCCGACAGGAGCCTCTTCCCCGAGCGTCAGATCCAGCTTCCACAGCTGGGGTCCACCGGTCGGCTCCTTGACCGTCGAAAGTTTGGAGACGATGCCTTCGGGCAGCGGCGAGATGCGGAGCACTTCGATCTCGGTCTTGTCGACCGCGGCGATGAGCTGCGAGATCGTTCCCGGGCCCTCGTGCTGAACTGAAATCCATCGGGCGTAACCGGGCTTGCTGGCTACGTACTCGGTCGACAGGATCTTGAGCTCGAGGACGACCGACGGCATGGCCGGGTCGTCGGTCTGGAGCTCGATCTGCTTGAGCAGCGCTACCGCCCGATCATTGAGTAGTTGCACCCGCACGGCGATCTCTCCCGATTCGCCGGGGGCGAGGACCGTCGGCTTGCGCAGGACCTCGAGATTCGGTGGCAGAATCAGGTGCTGAATCGTGAGTGGCGCGTTGCCTGCGTTGGTGAGCTTGAAGGCGTGCTCGATGACACGATCCCGCGCGACCTCACCGGTTTCGTGCACACGCTCGGCGACGACCAGCTTTGGTGTCGGCGTGCTTACAGCCTGCGGTGCCGTTGGCTCCGACGCAGTCAGCGGAACCGCGAGAAGCAGCAGGAGCGCGGCGCTGGACAGCGCCGGGCGCGGGTTGGAACAGGCCTGCCGACGACGGGTCTCGAAAAAAAACATCAGAATACTCTCCTTGATCTGGTGTGGATCTTGCTCTGGGCGAAAGCGATGCCAAACTGTCATCTATCGTCGCCGGCCTCTGTCATAATAACCGCGAGT
>JBDSRU010000065.1:0-2807 GCA_039929145.1 Thermoanaerobaculia bacterium | reverse complement strand
GCGATGCCGGCGAGCTGCGCCCAGAGAAGGAGCGAACCCGGCAGCAGCGCGAGCAGCCCCAGGAGCGCCGTCCAGAGCGGCGCCGTCGTGGCCGCCACCAGCTGATCCGGATTGAACGCCAGCCCTTGCCCCTGCGCCAGGCTGCGCGCGAAGACGAGGTGAATCCAGCTGTCGTCGAGAGGAAGCTGCCAGTCGCCATCGAAAAGCCAGGCCTCGGCGGCGAGAAACAAGAGTGGCGGCGCGAGCGCGACGAGGAGCAGGAAGAGGAGGGCAAGTCCGCGGGGGGCAACACCGCGCGCCGATTCCCGGCGTGCTGACTGCAACACCTGCGGCACGCCGAGAGAGCGATCCAAAACCGCTCCATGATAGCCGAGGCGGGCGGGTGTTCGGAGGCCGTGAAGAGCCTCCGCGGCAGCGGGACGGAGGCGGGGACGCGGACGGGAACAGGGCCGGCCGGATGCTAGAGTCGCCGCCCTCATGCCGAAGGCCGTGCCGACCGCTGCCGAACGTCTGGTTCGCAAGTGCGCACGCGCCGCGCTCTATCTATCGCTCCTCGCCTCCGGCCTGGCGCTGAAGCTCCTGCTGCTGCTGGCGCACCCGCCGGAGCCGCCCGAGATGCGCAAGATCGAGGCGCTCCAGAGTCAATGGAGTGGCGTCGACTTCCTGGCGCTCCCCGAAGTTCAGCTGCTGCGCGAGTACATCGGCATCGACACCAGCGAACCGAAGGCTTACGAGATTCCCGGCGCCGAGTTCCTCGCCGCTTACCTCGCCGCCGCCGGCCTCGAGCCGCATGTCGAGCGGATGGCCGACGGTCATGCCAACGTCTGGGCCTTCGTCGAGGGCGAGGATCCCAAGGCGATCGTGCTCGCCGGACATATCGACGTCGAGCCGGCGGAAGATCTCGGGATCTGGACCTACCCGCCGTTCGGCGGGGTCATCAACGGCCCGTGGATGTACGGTCGCGGCATCTACGACATGAAGAGCCTGACGATCGCCCAGCTTCTGGCGACGACCGACGTCGCGCGCGAGGCCGCGCGCACCGGCCGCAAGCCGAAGCGGTCGATCCTCTTTCTTGGGACTTCCGGCGAGGAGACCGGCAGCCTGACCGGCACGCGGTGGATCCTTCGCGCTCATCCCGAGCTCGTGGCGCGCATGGGGGTCGTGCTCACCGAGGGCGGCGTCGTCGAAGCGACGGCCGCCGACCAGATCAAGTACTGGGGAATCGAGTTCGGGCAGAAGCGCTTCACCGAGGTCACTTTCTGCAGCGCCGACGCCGCGAAGCTCGGCAGCCTGCGCGAGCATCTCCAGCGCTTCGGCACCACCGACCCGGTTGTCCCCATCTCGCCCGCCGTGGCGCTGTTTCTGACCAGCTACGGGCCGACGCGCGGCGTGGGAAACCTCCAGGCCTGGCTGGCGAACTCGCAGGCGACCCTCCTCGACCGGCCGAAGTTCGATCGCCTGACGCAGTTCATGAAGTCGCTCTTCCGCAACGAGCTCTCTCCCTTCACGGTCGAGCCCGATCCGGAGGGCGGATTCAAACTGCGCGTCTTCGCGCACCTGCTCCCGGAAGCCGACCGCGATGCGGTGCTCGCCGAGCTCCTGCCCGAGTCGGTCACCCTCGGGCTGACACATCACATCGGCGAGGATCTGGGCGGCAGGCAGGCGTCGCCGACCGACTCCAGCGACTTCCTCGCCATGGAGCAGGCGATCCGCGAGTACTACCCTGGCACGGTCGTCGGACCCTATTTCCTCCCCTGGACGGCGACCGATTCGCGCTTCTATCGCGGCATCGGGATCCCCAGCTACGGCTTCTCGCCTTTTCTCATCACGGTCACCGACACCATGGGGATCGCCAAGGCGAACGAACGGATGCCGATGCCCGGCTTCGTTCAGGGTGTCGCGATCTACCGCAAGCTGATCGCCGACCTCGCGAACTAACACTCTTTGCGCCTGGCGCTTGACAAAATTTGACCATCGCGCCCCATGCGACGGTGTATTTCTATTCTTTTCAATACTTTAGCGAGTGGCGCTCCTGGCACCACGCATGCAGTCTGGAGAATCGGACCGCCTCCGGAATCCACCGAAGGCAGCAGATCCCAAGGCAAGAGGAGAGTTCATGATTCAGAAACTCCGGAATCGCCAGCGGGGCTTCACACTGATCGAGCTTCTGATCGTGGTGGCAATCATCGGCATCATCGCCGCCATCCTGATCCCGAACTTGATCGACGCCCTGCAGAAAGCGAAGCAGAAGCGCACCATGGCCGACATGCGCAACGTCGGTACGGCCTGGCTCTCCTGGGTGACCGACGTCGTGTCGGGCGCAGCGGCCGGCCAGCGGACCTGGGACGGCGCCAGCTACCTCCCGCTCACCTCAGCGGAGCTGTACATCACGATGCATCCCTCGTCGACGTTCTTCTACCTCAACGAGCTCCCGGGCAAGGACGGCTGGAAGAACAGCTATCTCTACGGCTACACCCAGAACCCGCTCGCCTCGCAGGTCATCGCGATCGGCAGCGGCGGCCGCGACGGTGGCACCAATGCGCTCACCACCTTCGGCACCCTCTCGACCGGCCCCTTCACGCCGACCGATTACGACCAGGACATCATCTGGGCGGACGGCTTCTACGTTCGTTGGCCCGGCGGCACCGACACCGGCGGCAGCTAACACTCCGTCGCATCGCAGTCGCTTCTCCCGAACGCCGCGGTCTTCCGCGGCGTTCGACTTTTGTGGCGACCCTGCCCGACCTGCTTTCGGTAGACTCTCGCGGTTGTCTCCGGCTACGCGCCTTCTTCCGCTCTTCCTGGTG
>JBDSRU010000064.1:0-16038 GCA_039929145.1 Thermoanaerobaculia bacterium | reverse complement strand
AGGCGCGGAAGGCGGCTACGTCTACCTGCTCGTCGCTGAACACCGAGGCCTCCGGCGTCTCGAGCGGCGGCGCCGGCGGCACCGGCGCAGTCCGCGCGCGCACTTCGACCGGGTCGAGCTCCCACATGGTGACGTTGGTGTACGAGATCGAGTAGTCCGGATCCCAGTAGGAGAGCGTCTTGGTGATGCCGGGGGTCAACGTCGAGCTGTACTTCTGATAGCCGGTGCAGGGCGCGGTCGCCGCCACCAGATTGCGCAGGCGGAACTTGTAGCGCACGACCGGCGCCGTGCGCGTGCCGTCGTTCGCCGCCTGCCGGGTCTCCGGCACTCCGGCGCTGCGCTCGCCGGCGTGCACGGCGATGAGCGCCCCCGGCCCGCTCGCCGCCGACAGCGGCAGCGGATTGCGATAGAAGCCCGAGTGGCAGGGCCCCGGCGAATCGGTGAAGCTCCCGGTATCCGGGTGACTGACCCAAGCGACGCCCATCTCGTCGGCGGGATCGGTCGGCGCCCCGTTCAGCGAGAACAGCATGCCGGCGGAGTGGGTGTAGAACTCCGGCGCGTCGACCGCGAAGTAGAGCCCGGGGACCATGGCGCTTTCGCGGATCTCAAGCATGTTCAGGATCTCTTGATCGTTGAAGCGGCCGCAGGAGTTGTCGCCACAGATGAACTCGTCGAGGTTGCCGTCGTTGTTGAAGCTGCGGTTGAAATAGCTGTGCAGCTCGTGGCGGCCGATGTGGTTCAGGGTTTCGAGGCCGGTGCCGTCCGGATTCACCATCCAGGGGAAGAAGTGGTTGAAGCTATGCCCCTCCTCATGCGGCAGGAGGAGGTCGCTGCGGCCGGCACGGGGCTCGGGGAACTGCTCGGCGCGCGTCGCCAGCGCCACGGCGTCGGCGCGCTCGCTCGACCAGTTGAAAGTGCCGTAGGTCGGCGGATTGCCGGCGACCTCGTCGTAGTAGTCGCCGTCGGCCTGCTGGTCGCGCTGGAGGTGATCCCAGCGCGTGAAGACGACGCGGCCGAAGCTGTCCACCGTCGGCTTGAAGTCGCCGGAGGGCGCGTGGTCGAGGAGCTTCAGCGCACCCGTCGTCGGATCGAGGCTCCACAGCCCGGTGACGACCGGCGCTTCCTCGTACTCGTCGAGCTGGGGATAGAGATGCACCCGGCCGTCGCGCGGCCGGTCCGAGGTGAAGAGGATCTTGCCATCGGGGGCGTAGACCGGGCTGACGTTGTTGGCGAGGAGCGGCTGGTTCGGCACTTTGGTGATGACGACCGGCTGGCCGGCACCGAGACCGGTCACCTCGTAGAGCTGCCAGTAGTAGGTCCCCCAGGCGTACTGCTGGGTCGGCGCGCCGATGACCATCGAGAAGATCGCCTTGGTGCCGCTCCAGTGCACCGCCGGCTCGCGCACGGCGATCGACGTCGCCCCCTGAAAGCCGGCGGCGACGCCGTAGCCGCCCAGCTGGGTCAGATTCTTGAGGTCGCCGTTGGGATAGAGGACGTAGAGATCGCCGCCGCGGCCGGTGCTCTCCATGTCGGCGCGATGGTTGCCGAAGACCGAGCCGATCGCCGTGAAGTCGTAGGGAATCGGCGTCTGGGTGACGAACAGGATCGGGTAGAGGCGCTGTGCCTGGGCGAGGGTGCTGCAGAGAAACAGCAGTGCGAAGATCGACTTGCGCATCCAGGCGTCCTCCAAAGGTTACAGATCTGGACAGGATTCTCGACCCGGGCGACGAACCGCCCCAATGGACTCCTGCACATGAGGGTAAACGGCATTCGGCCGCCTATTGTGCCAACCGCCCCCGGCCCGTATCGTGCGCCTATGTGCGGCCGCTACGTCCTGACCACCCCCGGCGAAGTCCTGGCGCAGATCTTCGAGACCTCGTCGCCGCCGGAGGAGGTCCTGAAGGCGATCGTGCCGCGGTACAACATCTCGCCGACCCAGCAGGTGCCGATCGTCCGCAGCGCCGCCGCACCCGCGGCAACTCGCGAGCTTGCGCTCGTCCAGTGGGGGCTCGTCCCGCACTGGGCCAAGGACCGGGCGATCGGCAACAACCTGATCAACGCCCGCGCCGAAACCGCGGCCGAGAAGCCGTCTTTCCGCGACGCGATGAAGCGCCGTCGGTGCCTCATTCCGGCCGACGGCTTCTACGAGTGGCAAAAGCTCGGCAAAGGAAAACAGCCGTTTCTCTTGCGGCTGCGCGACGGTTCGACGTTCGCCTTCGCCGGCCTCTGGTCGCAGTGGAAGTACCCAGAAAGCGGCGTACCTCTGGAAACCTGTGCGATCCTCACCACGACACCGAACGAGCTCACCGCCACGGTCCATGACCGCATGCCGGTGATCCTCCCGCCAGCCACCTGGAAGCGCTGGCTCGACGACGCTCCTCCAAGCACTCCCTTTACCGATCTTTTCGTCCCGTATTCCGCCGACCTCATGGAGGGCTACCCCGTAAGTCGGGTGGTGAACAGCCCCGCCCACGACGGCCCGGACTGCGTCGAGAAGATCGCGGCGGAATAAAGCTTCCGGTAAAGGAAAAAATAACTCTTCGCGCCATCGACCGCAGAATCGGCCGGGTGCGGATTCGTATACTCCGGCAGAACTCCTTCTCTCCGCGCCCACCTTCCAGGAGATCACGATCATGACTCGCCGCCTGCCGCTTTTCGCCGCTCTCTGCGTCTTGCCGATCATCGCTTCCGCCTCGCTCGCGGCTGCGGATGCCGCCGATGCCCCCTCTACCGTCGCCGGCGGCAGCCTGTCGCGGCAGGAGATCGCCGCATCCGTGACCTCCTCGATGGATCGCGCGGCCGACCCCTGCAACGACTTCTATCGCTACGCCTGCGGCGGTTGGCTCGACACGACCAAGCTGCCCTCCGACCAGGCGCGCTGGGTGCGCAGCTTCTCGACGATCACCGAGCGCAATCGCGAGCTGGTGAGAAGCCTTCTCGAGACGGAAGGGAAGAAGCCTTCCGCCGACCCCGAGCGCCGGCAGATCGGCGACTTCTATGCCGCGTGCATGGACGAGGCCGCGGTCGAGAAGGCGGGCACCGCGCCGCTCGCCGGAATGTTCACCGCCATCGGCCAGGTCACCGACCCGAGCTCGTTGATGTCCGTGACCGGAGGGTTGTCGAAGAGTGGCGTCAACGCTCTTTTCGGCGGCGGCGCGGCCCCCGACTTCAAGAACCCGACGATGAACCTCTACTTCATGAGTCAGGGCGGCCTCGGCCTCCCTGACCGCGACTATTACGTGAGCGACGATCCGAACAAGAAGGAGTTGCTCGCCAAGTACGGGACACATGTCGCCCGGATGCTCGAGCTCTCCGGCGAGAGCGCCGCCGACGCCGCGAGCCATTCGAGCGCTATTGTCGCCTTCGAGACCGAGCTCGCCAGGGCCTCCCGTCCGCGCGCCGAGATGCGCGACCGCGACAGGATCTACAACAAAGTCGATCGCGCCGGCCTCGAGAAACTCGCCCCGCAGCTCGCCTGGCCGCGCTACTTCGCGACCCTGGGCTACCCGGATGTCCAATCGATCAACGTCGCGGTTCCCGAGTTCTTCCAGGCGCTCGATCGCCTGTCGGCCAGCACACCGGTCGACACGCTCCGCGCCTACCTGCGCTGGAACGTCCTCGACAGCCACGCTGATCGCCTGCCCAAGGCGTTCGTCGAAGCCAATTTCGACTTCTTCGGCAAGGCGCTCTCCGGCCAGCAGGAGATCCAGCCGCGCTGGAAGCGCTGCGTCACCGCGACGACCGCCGCGCTCGGCGAGTCGATCGGCAAGATCTATGTCGCCCAGGAGTTCGGCGGCAACAGCAAGGCGGTCGCGGTCGAGATGATCCGCGACATTGAAAACGCCTTCGAATCGAACCTGCCGGCACTCGCCTGGATGGACGACGCGACTCGCCGGCGGGCAATCGAGAAGGCTAAGAAGGTGACCAACAAGATCGGCTACCCCGATGTCTGGCGGGACTATTCGACGGTCGTCGTGAATCGCGGCGACTACTTCGCCAGCGCCCTGCAGGCGACCCGGTTCGAGTTCGATCGCGACATGAAAAAGGTCGGTCAACCGGTCGACCGCAATGAGTGGCGCATGGTGCCGCACCAGGTGAACGCGTACTACATGTCGACCAGCAACGAGATCGCCTTCCCCGCGGGCATTCTCCAGCCGCCCTTCTTTCACAAGGACTTTCCCGCGGCGATGAACTACGGCGCGATCGGCACGGTGATGGGACACGAGCTCACCCACGGCTTCGACGACCAGGGAAGGAAGTCCGACGGCGATGGCGTGTTGCGCGAATGGTGGGAGCCGGAAGTGGCGGCGAAGTTCGAGAAGCAGGCGGCCTGCGTCGATGCGCAATATTCGGCGGTTGAGGTCGAACCCGGAGTGCACGTCAACGGCAAGCTCACCCTGGGCGAGAACATCGGCGACATCGGCGGCGTCAAGGAGGCTTATGTCGCTTTCCAGGGCTGGAAGAGCCGTCACAAGCTTCCGGCTCCGGGGGAACCCAAGGAGCCGCTCGTCCCCGGCCTCTCGGACGATCAGCTCTTCTTCGTCGCTTTCTCGCAGGTCTGGTGCTCAATTTCGACGCCGGAGTTCCAGCGCAACCAGGTGACCACCGACTCGCACTCTCCCGGTCAGGTGCGGGCGATCCTTCCACTCATCAACCAGCCGGAGTTCGCCGTCGCCTTCTCCTGCGCCGTCGGCTCGAAGATGAACCCGAAGGAGCGCTGCACCGTCTGGTGAGAGCGATTCCACCGACGCGGCCCCGGCCCTTGGCTAGACTTGCCGGGGGGAAAGCGTGGCGAATCGAATTCGCCGGCGCGAGAGATTTTCCCTGAGGAGGTTCGTATGAAAGAGACCATCGACGCTCGCGGACGCAGGTCGCCTGTTGCCGCGAAGCTCACGTTGGCGCGGATCGCCACCCTCGCCGCCATTTCCACATTCGCCGCCCTCGTCGCCTTTTCCGCGCCACGGCGGCTCGCGGCCGACGAGATCGACCTGGGCGCCGTGCTCTCGGGCACGCCGCCGAGCGTGCGTGAGACGGAAAAGCTCGCCAAGCAGGCCGACACGCTGATCCTCGAGGTCGAGAAGGCCCAGCGGCAGATCCGTTCGACGATCGACTGGTACAAGGCGCTGATCCAGGGGGTGGTGCCCGACCTGCGCAGGCCCTACAAGCAGCTCGACAAGGAGATCGGGCGTTGCGAAACGCAGCGCGAGATCGTCGAGAAGCGCGTCGGCGAGACCAAGAAGCAGTCCGACAGTTACTTCCGCGGCTGGGCCGGAAGCCTGCCGCTGATCGAAGACGACGATCTGCGCGGGCGCAGCGAGGAGCGACTGCGCGACTCCAAGTCACGTTTCGACGGCGTGCTCGAAACCGGCCGCCTGGCCTCCGACCAGTACAAGCCGTTCCTCGGCAGCCTGCGCGACCAGTGGACCTACCTCGGGCACGACCTCAACCCGTCGGGGCTCGACAGCCTGCGCCCCGACGCCGACGTGCTCGTCGCCCGCGGGCGGGAGCTCCTGGCGCAGATCGACGACGGCCTGGCCCTGGCGCGCGCCTACGTCGCCTCGATCCGCTCCGTCCAGCCGCCGCCGGCTCCGGCTCCGCCGCCGGCCGCGCCCGCCCCTTGACCTGCGGTTGAGCTTCGGGTGGGCGCCTGCGCTCCGTCGTCCGGCTGCGGACGGCGGATCAGAAGCGGGCGGAAACCGCGAAAGCGCTCGGCGATCGCGGCGAGCGCCGCATGGACGCCGGCATCCCGATCCCGTGCTCAAGCCTTGCGCTGGCTCTGGGAGATCGAGATCAGTTCGCCCAGATTGTCGAGGGTGATCATGCCGACCAGACCCGGGGTACCGCTTTCCTGGGCGATGACCAGGATCGGCTGCATGGGTCGGCTCTGCAGATGGCCCAGGACCGCTTCGAGAGGAGTGTCGACAGCGACCGTCTGCGGCGCGCGATCCATCACTTCGAGGACGGCGCGTTCCCGTCCGCCGGGCGCCGCGAGCGCGCCGAGGAGCGCGCCGCGCGGCAAAAGGCCGGCCACCCTGCCCCAGGCGTCGACGACGGGGAAATCCTGCTGGTGGCCCGAGAGCAGCAGCTCGGCCGCACGGCCGAGCGATTCCTGCGGCGCGATCGTCTCGTAGCGCGTGATCATCGCGTTTCTCGCCGTGAGTCCCGCGACCGCCGAACGGCTCCGTTCATAGGCCGCCTCCTGCCCGGCTCCGACGAATACGAAGAAGGCGATCAGCAGGCCGACTGGATTCAGCGGCGGAATCACCGCGACAATGGCCATCAGCACCGCGACCCCCTGGCCGATCCGCGCTGCGATGCGAGTCGCGCGCGTCTGCCCGAGGAAGACGCTGAGGCCGGCCCGTAGCGCCCGCCCCCCGTCCATCGGAAAGGCCGGGATGAACAAGTTGAAGGCGAACAGCATGAAGTTGATGAGTACGAACCTGCCGATGAGCGGCGCGCCGGGGAACTCGATGCCCATGCCGTCGAAGACCGGCACCTCGCCGGTCACCGCCAGATAGAGGAAGAGCAGCGCGGCGAGAACGAAGTTCACCGCCGGGCCGGCCAACGCGATCCAGAATTCGGCCATCCCGGCGGGAATCCGATCGAGCCGCGCGACGCCGCCGATCGGATAGAGCACGATCTCTCGCGTCTGCACGCCGAAGTGGCGCCCGACCGCGGCATGCCCGAGCTCGTGCAGCACGACGCAGGCGAAGACCAGCAGAATGAAGACCACACCGTCGAGGAATCCGCGCCCGGCGCTCGCCGAGCCGGCCCCCCACCAGATCAACAGCAGGAGGAAGGTGAAGTGGATCCGTATCGGGATGCCGAAGACGCTCCCGATACGGAAAGCGCCGGCGGCCGCGCGCGCGTCGCTCATCGCCGGCCCCGCCGCGGCCCTATGAGCATCGGCGGGTCCTTACCAACCGCAGACCTGGCCCTTGTTCTGGGCGTCGAGCCACGTCTGGAGCGGCGCGAAGTAGTCGAGGATCGCGGTCGCATCCATTTCACGCTGTCCGGTGAGCGCCTCGAGAGCGTCCGGCCAGGGCTTCGAGGCGCCCATCGCCATCATCGCCGCGAGCTTCTCTCCGGCGACAGCGCTGCCGTAGATCGAACAGCGATGGAGCGGTCCGGTCTGGCCCGCCGCCTGGCAGAGCGCGCGGTGGAACTGGAACTGCAGGACATCGGCCAGGAAGTAGCGCATGTAAGGCGTGTTGCCGGGGACGTGGAACTTCGCGCCGGGGTCGAAATCGGCCTCGCTGCGGCCGGCCGGCGGAACGATTCCCTGGTATTTGCGCTTCAATTCCCACCACGCCTGGTTGTAGTGCTGCGGCGTGATCTGGCCCGAGAAGACCTCCCAGCGCCACTTGTCGATGGTGAGTCCGAACGGCAGGAAGGCGACCTTGTCGAGCGCTTTCTGCAACAGCAGCGCGATGTCGGCGTCGGCCGGCGGCTCCCGGTCGATGAGGCCCAGCGTCTGGAGGTAGGCCGGCGTCACCGAGAGGGCGACGGTATCGCCCAGCGCCTCGTGGAATCCGTCGTTGGCGCTGTCAAGGAAGAGCGTCGGCTGCGCGTTGTAGGCGCGCTGATAGTAGTTGTGGCCGAGCTCATGGTGAATGGTCGAGAAATCGTCTTCGTTCACCTCGATGCACATCTTGATGCGCAAGTCGTTCTTCTGGTCGGGATCCCAGGCCGAAGCGTGGCAGACGACGTCGCGGTCGCGCGGCTTGACGAACAGCGAGCGTTCCCAGAAGGTCGCCGGCAGCTTCTCGAAGCCGAGAGAGCTGAAGAAGCCTTCGCCGTAACGCACCATGCCCAGCGCGTCGACGCCCTTGGCCTGCAGACGCTCGGTGAGGTCGAAACCCGTGGCCGCGACGCTCTTCGGCTGCACCACGTCGTAGATGCTCCCCCACTGCTGGGCCCACATGTTGCCCAGGAGCTGCGCCGGGATCGGCGCGCCCGGCTGGACGACTTCCTTGCCGTACTTCTCGGTCAGCCGCGAGCGCACGTAGCAATGCAGCGAATCGTAGAGCGGCTTCACCTGGCCCCACAGCCGATCAAGCTCGGTGACGAAGGCGTCCGGCGCCATGTCGTATTTCGAGCGCCAGAGCTCGCCCAGGTTGGCGTAGCCGAGCTCTCTCGCACCTTCGTTCGCGAGCTCGACGAAGCGCTGGTACTTGGGGCGCATCGGGCGCGAGATCGTGTGCCAGCCGGTCCAGGCCATCTCGAGCTGCTTGGGGTCGCGGCTGGTCGCCAGGATCTCGGAAAGCTGGCCCAGAGTGAGGCAGTCGTCGCCGCTCTTTCCCGGTGGACAGTATTTGCCGCGGCCGTACATGCCCTCGAGCTCGGCGGCGATCTGGGTCAGCTCTTCGCGCTTCGCGGCGTCGGACGGCGCCGGCAGAACCTGGCTCGTCTTGAGCATTGTCATCTTGCGCGCCAGCGCGGCTGGGAGCGGCAAGGTGGCGAAGCGGGTCGCCTCCTGGGCGAGCGTCATCGAAGCCGCGATGACCAGCTCGTTGGCTTGCGCCGCGAGCGTCTCGGTGTCCTCGGTGATGTAGGTCGATGCCACCCACTGCGCCCGATCGCGGGCGATGTAGAGCTTCAGCAGGCGGGCCTCGGCGTCGGCCATGAACTTCTCGGCCTCAGCCATCGTCGGCGCCGGCGCCGGCGTCGCCGCCGCCGCGGAATCGGCGGCCGCGGCGAGGAGAGGCAGTGCGAGCAGCGCGGTCCGCGCCAGGCGGTAGATCTTCGCGCCGCGTCCAGGCGCTCCGGCGTCGGGCTGTTTGCAGGTCGACATCATGTTCTCCATGAAGGGGTGGGATCGTGCGTCGGTACGGAAAAGAAAGCGCCGAAAGCCCCGGTACTCTATCCGCGAGCGAGAAATTCCTGGATCCGGGTGAAGCCCTTGGCGAGGTCTTCGCGTGAACAGGCGAAAGAGATGCGAATGTGATTGTCACCGCCGAACGCCGCTCCCGCGACCACCGCGACATGCGCTTCCTCGAGCAGGCGCTCGGCGAATCGCGTCGAGCCCTCGGGTTCGCCGCTGTCGTCGGTGCGGAAGCAGGCTGAAACGTCCGGAAAGACGTAGAAGGCGCCGGCCGGGGGCAGGCAGCGCCACCCGGGCAGGGAGTTGAGACGCGGCACCACGAGGTTCCGCCGCTGCTCGTACTCAGCGATCATCTTCTCGACTTCGGGCTCGGCGTGCTCGAGCGCCGCCAGCGCTCCGACCATGGCGAACGAAGTGGCGTTCGAGGTCGCGTGTCCCTGGATCGTCGCCGTGGCATCGACCAGCTCGCGCGGCCCGATCAGGTAGCCGAGGCGCCACCCGGTCATGGCGTAGGTCTTGGAAAACGATCCGACGACGACAACTGTTTCGGGGAAGCGGGTGGCGAGCGCAGCGGCCGAGAACGGCTTGCGGCCGTCGTAGACGAAGCGCTCGTAGGTCTCGTCGGAGATCACCAGCACGCCACGCGCGGCGCAGCCTTCGACGATCGCCGTCATGGCCTCGGGGGAGATCATTCCGCCGGTCGGATTGCACGGCGAATTGACGATCACGGCGCGGGTGCGCGAGGTGATCGCGGCGAGCATCGCCTCGGGATCGACGGCGAAACAGTCGGCGCCCGAAGTCGGAACCTCGACGACAGCGGCACCCGCGAAACGCACCTGCTCGGGAATGCTCACCCAGGCGGGGGTGTGCACGACCACCTCCTGCCCCTCCTCGAAGAGCGCCAGAGCCAGCTCGAAGAGCGCTCCTTTGCCGCCGACCGTCACCAGCGTCTGTTCGGCGTTCCAGGGCGCGCCATACTGCTGCGCGTAGCGCTTGGCGAGCGCCTGGCGCAGCGCCGGGATCCCCTGATTCTGGGTGTACTTGGTGAACCCGTCGGCGAGCGCCTTGCGAGCCGCCTCCACGGCGACCGCGGGCGAGGCGAAGTCAGGCTCGCCGGCACCGAAATCGAGGACGTCGATTCCCTGCGCCTTCATCTGCATGGCGCGCCGCGTCACCTTGAGGGTCGCCGACTCGCCGATCCGCCGGACGCGGGCCGTTAGGTCCATGGCTTGCATGTTATCATCGCCAACGGGTCGATTTGACCACGACAGGGGCCACCCAACCCGATGAAAAGACAGCTCTTCGCAGCCGCCGCGCTGATTCTTGGAGGGCTCGCCGCGGAGGCGGCTCAAGCCGACTCGACGCCTCTTCCCGCCCTTATGGCCTGGCACGACCACGCCGATCAGGCGTTTGCCGCGGCACGCAAGAGCGGCAAGCCCGTTCTGGTCGACCTCTTCGCCCAGTGGTGTGGCTGGTGCAAGACGATGGAACGCGAGGTCTTCAACCAGCCGCGGTTCCAGACCTACGCCGAGCGCTTCGTGCTGCTGCGCGTCGACGTCGAGGACGGCTCCGCCGGCACCGAGTTGCAGCGCCAGTTCCGGGCCGGCTCTCTGCCCACGCTCCTGCTGCTCGATCCCAAGCAGAGCCTGATCGGCAAGATCGAAGGCTTCATGGAGACCGAGCGTCTGATCGCTCGGCTCGACCGCGAGCTCTCCGCCTACAACGCCTTTCTGGCCGCCTACGACAGCGCTCTCGCTTCCACCGATCCGGCCCTCTGGAAGTCGCGCGCTCAGGAGCTTCATGCCCGCGGCGATGGTGGCCGTGCCGCGACACTTTTCGAGCGCCTGGTGCGTGAAGGCAAGCTCTCCGGCGACGAGCTCGGATGGATCCGGCTGCAGCTCGCCGACGCCTACCGCATGGACGGCCGTTTCGCCGACGCAAAAAAAACCGCCTCCGAGCTGCGCCGCTCCCTCGCGGCGGGCGCCGGCACTCCCCAGGGGGCAGGCATCGCCGAACGGGTCGACCTGCTGCTCATTTTCATCGCCGGAGGCGAGCGCGACTGCACCGGCGCCGCCGGGGCACTGGCCGACTTCGAGCGCGGCCACCCGCGCAGCCCCTATCTCGCCGACGCCCGGCGGGCCTACTCGGCGCTCAAATCCGACAACGCGGCCCAGTGCTCCTGAAACGCGCCGCGATCGGCGCCTGGATCGCGGCCAGCCTTTGCGCCGGCGCCGGTTGGGCGCAGTTCACGGCGCCCGGAGGCGGCGAGGCTCCGTCACGGATCGAGAAGGTCGCTCTCTCGGGCGCTGCCGATCGCACCGCCTACCTTCCGGGCGAGTCTGTTCGCATCGCCGCACGGCTGGAAATCGCCGCCGGGTGGCACCTCCAGGCGCACGTCCCGACCTACGACTACCTCATTCCGACCGTCCTCTCCGTCGAGACTCCAGCCGGCTGGCCGGCCGCCGAGATCGACTACCCCGCGGCGAGCCGCTACAAATTCGCCTTCGCCGAAGATGAGCTCGACGTTCTCGAGGGCCGCCAGCGAATCGTCGCCCGGCTCACCGCTCCAGCCACGGCCGCCGCCGGTCCGCAACGGCTGACCCTTCACCTGCGTTACCAGGCCTGCGACGATCGTCAGTGTCTGCCGCCGGTCGAGACCAGCGCCGACGTCGATCTCGTGATCGGTCCGGGCGGAACGCCCGCTGCCGCGGAGTTTTTCGCCGACCCGCCCCGGGCCGCACCGAACGCCGCTCTCGCGGCGACGACCCACGGGAGCTCCGCCGAGTCGGTCGCCGCTCCCGGCGACGGATCCAACGGCTCCGACGCCTCCGCTCCGCCTGCGCCGCGCTCTCTGGCCGCGATCCTGCTCTTCGCCGTCCTCGGCGGCTTCATCCTCAACGGCATGCCGTGTGTGCTGCCGATCCTGTCGCTCAAGCTGTTCGGCCTGGTGAAAGCCTCCGGTGAATCGACGCGCACGATCCGCGTCGGAGCGCTCGCCACCACCGCGGGAATCCTGGCCTCGTTCTGGGCGCTCGCCGGTGCCGCCGTCCTGGCGCGCCGGGCCGGCGCCGCGATCGGCTGGGGAGTGCAGTTCCAGCAGCCCGGCTTCGTCGCCTTCCTGGCGATCATCGTGTTGCTGTTCGCGCTCAATCTCTGGGGCCTGTTCGAAATTCCTCTGCCGGCAAGGCTGGCGAAGCTCGGGGATGCCGGCTCGGGGGACGGTCTCGCCAGCCACTTCGCTTCCGGGCTCTTCGCCACCCTGATGGCGACGCCCTGCTCGGCGCCCTTTCTCGGCACCGCGCTCTCTTTCGCGCTCGGACAGAGCGGCGGAACGATCTTCCTGGTGCTCTCCGCGGTCGGCATCGGGCTCGCCCTGCCCTATCTGGTCCTCATCCTCGCGCCGAAGGCGGCGAGATGGTTGCCACGCCCGGGGGCCTGGATGGATACCTTGCGCGGCGTCATGGGATTCCTCCTTGCTGGCGCGGTCGTCTGGTTGATCTTCGTCCTCGCCGGCCAGATCGATTCGGTGAGCCTGGCGCTCTTCGAGCTCGGCCTGCTGGGCCTCTCTTTTCTGCTCTGGCTTCGCCACCGCGCCGAGACGGCGCGCCGGCGAACCGGAGTCTGGTGGTTGCTGGCCGCGGCCAGCGCCGCCGCGTTGGTCTACTTCGCCGCGGGCGCCGACCGCGCCGGGGCGCGTGTCGCTCCGGTCTCCGGCGCGGAGGCAGCGGTCACCTGGATTCCGTTCGACCGCGCCGAGGCCGAGCGCCTCGCGGCGAGCGGCCGGCTGGTCTTCCTCGACGTCACCGCCGACTGGTGCGTGACCTGCAAGGTCAACGAGCGCATCGTGCTCAACGCTCCTGAGGTGATTGCGGCCTTCCGGACGAACGCCGTCCTGCCCATGAAGGCCGACTGGACCAACCGCGACGACGGCATCGCCCGCTTCCTCGCCGCACACGGACGCTACGGCATCCCGTTCTACATGCTCTACCGCCCCGGCCAGGCGCCGCACCTCTTCGGGGAGCTCCTCAGCGCCGCCGAAGTCGCCCGCGTGATCACTGAATCCGCCGCCGCTCGCTGACCGGGCGTCCGCCCACACCGAAGCCCAGCCGATCCGTTTCGCCTGAAGACGGGCACCCGCCAGCCCGACATTCATGCCCCGCTGGTATTGCCGGTGGGATGGGCGTAGGCTCCCCCTCCGATCCACCACGACGCCAACTGACTTCCCCGGGTACCCGGGGGAGATCTCTGTCCGCAGCACCAGGAGATTCCGATGCTTTCGATCCTCCGCCGGGCTCGCCGAACGAACGTCATCGCCGCTTCCTTCGCGCCGCTGCGTGCCGCACTTCTCCTGCCGCTGGTCCTGGCGTTGAGCCTCGTCGGCTCCGCCGCCCAGGCGAAGGATGCGGCGCTCGTGTCCGCCGACGCTTTTCCGCTCGCTGCCTTCGTCGACCTTTCGGGCGACGCAGTTTCCGTCGAGCCGGCCTACGACGCCGACGGCAACAAGATCGAGCCGTCGAGCCATCAGTCGTTCGCCCAGACCTCCCCGAGTCTCGTCAACGGCGGAACCTACGTCTTTGCGGCAACCACCGGCGCCGCGCTCGAGGACATGTCGGCCGGCACGAGGCTCCTCCTGGCGGCGGACACGGATGACGCGGCCTCCGCGATCGCTCCCATCGGTTTTGACTTCTGGTACGACGGCGTGCGACAGACTCTCTTCTCCGCGAATGCGAACGGACTCATGCGGCTCGGCGTGGCAGTCATCTCGACCGCCTTCACGAACTCCATGGTCAGCACGGCCAACAATCCGCACATCGCGCCCTACTGGGACGACCTCTGGCTCGGCAACAACGGCAGAGTGCACTACAAGGTCGTCGGCAGCGCCCCCAACCGCAAGCTGGTCGTCGAGTGGACCAACGAGCAGATCCCGCGCGCGGCCACAGCGCTCGCGGGTGCCGGAACCTTCCAGGCATGGCTGTTCGAGTCGACCGGCGTGATCGAGTTCGTCTATGGCTCCGGAATCGCGGTGAACTCCGCCAACGGCGGCTACACCATCGGCCTGGGCACCTCCGCGACCTCCTTCGCGGCGGTGACGACGACCACCAACACCGTCTCCTACGTCGCGGCGAACGACACGCAGACGGGAGCGATTCCCAGCGGCACCGCCTACACCTTCACGCCGAACGCTCCGAACGCCCCCGGCGCCCTGTCGTTCACGGCGGTCGGCCTGAACACCATGACGCTCAATTGGGCGGACACCAACACGAATGAATTCGGCTACGCGATCTACCGCTCGGTGGACGGCGTCAGCTACGAGTTCGTCCGGCAGACGGCGGTCGACGCCGTCTCATCCATCGAAACCGGTCTCGCTTCGAATACGACCTGGAGCTGGCGGGTGGTCGCCGTGACCGAAGGGGGCGTGAGCACCGCTTCGTCCTCCACTCAGGCGACAACCACTGGAACGGTCAGCGGGACGCGAACGGTCGGCCCGACCGGCGTCTACGCCTCCCTCGGCGCCGCCGTGTCCGACATCAACACCAACGGACTCGCCGGGGCCGTGATCCTCGAGCTCCAGGCCGCCTACGCGAGCGGAGTCGAAACCTTCCCGCTCGTCATCAACGCGCTCGGCTCACCGACGAGCTCGATCACGATCCGTCCTGAGACCGGCGCGACGGCGTTGAGCATCACCAGCGCGGCGACCCAGACTATCGACCTGAACCCGGCGACCAACGTCACTATCGACGGCCGGGCGGGCGGCGCCGGCGCTTCGCAATTGACCATCGCCAACACCGTCGTGACGGGAAACGCCGTGCGCTTCTTGAACGGCGCTTCGCGGAACACGATCCAGTTCGCGACGATCGCCGGTGTCAACACCTCCACTACCGGCGGCGTCGTACTCTTCAGCACCTCGACCGGGGTGACCGGCAACAACAGAAACACCATCGATTCCTGCGACGTCCGGGATGGAGCGGCGACGCCGGTCATCGGCATCGCCTCGATCGGCACCGCGAGCACTAATCTTCTCAACACCGGCAACACGATCTCGAACAACAACATCTTCAATTTCTTCAGCGCCACGGTGGCGACCAACGGCATTCTGGTTACCACCAACACGAACCTCAGCAACACTGGCTGGACGATCTCGAGCAACCGGATTTTCCAGACCGTCGCCCGGAACTACACCTCCACGAACACGCATCGCGGAATTCTGGTCATCGGCGGGAACGACTACAGCGTCTCCGGCAACGTGGTCGGATTCGCCGCGGCGAACGGAACCGGCACCTACACCATGACCTCGACGGCGGTTGCAACCGCTTTTACCGGGATCCAGGTCCAGCCGGGCAGCGGCGTGAACAGCATCCAGGGGAATACCGTCGCCGGGATCAGCCTGGGGACGACGACCGGCTCGCTGGCCGGAATCAGCGTGACCATCGGCAGCGCCGACATTGGAACGATCACCGGAAACACGATCGGCAGCCCGACCGGGAACGGTTCGCTGACGGCCACGAGCACGACCAACGGCGCCTTCATCCTGGGCATCAACGTGTCGGGCACGGCGGGCGGCAACTACAACGTCGCCAACAACACGATCGGCTCCCTGACGGCGACCGGTAGTCCCGCGACGGTCAATCCCAACCAGAACGTGGTCCAGATCCTGGGCGGTCTGGTGACGTTCACCAACAATCTCCTCGGCAGCAACTCCACACCCAACAGCATTCAGACGACCACCGCCGGTACCCCCGGTACCGCGCAGCAGCTCATCGGAATGCTGACCGGCACGACCATGCCGCTCACCATCTCCGGCAATACGCTCGCGAACATCACCAATGCCGGCACGGGCACGGCCCACGTCATTCGGGGCATTCAGTTCCAGCAGCCCGGCATCAGCGCGGCCGCCAGCGCTGGCAAGGTCTCGATCCTGTCGAACAACGTGCACGACATCACGGGCTCGAACGCGAATACGGCTGTTGGCGCGACGAGCGGCATCTTCGTCACCACCGGTACCGGAGGTGCTCCAGCGGGCGGCCTCATCGAGCTGAACACCGTGAATACGATCCGAGCGACCAATGCGGGGACGGTCGCAACCGGCGCGGTCGGCATCTTCCTCTCCGGGGCCAGCACGACCGTCGGAGTCACCGGCGGCGTGGTGAGCCGGAACCGGGTTTACGACATTCAGAACGCTTCGACCATGGCGGTGGCAACGACCCCGCCGCTCG
>JBDSRU010000063.1:0-6794 GCA_039929145.1 Thermoanaerobaculia bacterium | reverse complement strand
CCGCGACCGCGAGCGAGGTCCTCATCGAGCGGCTGCGCGCGCGTCAGCCGCAGATCGCGGCGCTGGTCCACGAAGCCGTGGCGCCAGCCCAGTTGCACGCTTCCCTGGTCGATCTGGTCGCGGGTGGCGCGCGCAAGGAGGACTTCGCCACCGATCCGTTCGACGATCGCACTTGCGCCGCCATTCTCGAACGGGTGGCCGTGCCTCTTGCCCGTTTCCTTCCCGAGCTCGAACGCCTGGCGCTGCTGGCGAAGCGGCTCAAGAAGACCCTCCCTCCCGCCGTCGAAGCCTTGCGCCAGTTGGAGGCGGCGTTCGACCTGGCGGACCGCAACCGGGCAGGACTGCAATCGGCGATCGAGCAGGCGCGCGCATCGAGTGCCGCCTGGCAGGAGCTGCTGGCGCGCTACGCCGAGGGTGAGCTCAAGGTGAGCGAAGAGGACGAGCTCGGCGCCGAACGCGAATGCTTTCTCGCGCTGGCCCTGTCGGCGAACGACCGCCTCGTGGAGCTCCTCGCCTTCGACCTGCGCCGCTTCGAGCTCGCGCGCCAGGCGCTCGGCTCACTCGTCGAACAGGTGCGCTATCGCCTCGATCGCGCCGGCGTCCTCACCTTCGACGATCTGCTCGACCGGGCGGCCGATCTCCTCCAGCGCAACAGCGCCGTGCGGCGCAAGCTGCGCCGGGAGATCCGCCAGCTCCTGGTCGACGAATTCCAGGACACCGACCGCAGGCAGTGCGAGCTCCTCGCCGCGCTCGCGCTCGGCGAAGAAGAGGGAGCGCGCCCAGGACTGTTCATCGTCGGCGATCCCAAGCAGTCGATCTACGCCTGGCGCAAAGCCGACCTCGCCTCCTACGAGGACTTCCTGGCTCGCATGCAGCAAGCGGGCGGTACGAGCGCGAGGCTCTCGGTCAACTTTCGTTCGGTGCCGGCGGTCCTCACCGAAGTGGCGCGGACGATCGCTCCGGTGATGATCGCGGAGCCGAGCGTCCAGCCCCGCTTCGAGCCGCTCAGCTCCGGCCCGGCGCTCGCCGCAAGCTCCGGTTTCGACCTGCGCGATCGCCATCCCGTGGAGTACTGGCTTTCCTGGGACGCAGTGGACTTCTCGAGTGGCAGGCCGACGAAAACGGCGCGCGCAAACACCGTCGAAGCGGCGGCGATCGCCGCCGACATCCGCGATCTCCACGATGTCGCGGACAAGGCCTGGGGCAGTTTCGCCATCCTCCTGCGCTCGCGCAAGGGGCTCGAGGTCTATCTCGAAGCGTTGCGCCGCGCCGGCGTTCCCTACGCCGTTCAGCGCGACCGCTCCTACTACCGGCGCCGCGAGATCATCGATCTCGCCTGCGCCGTGCGTGCCGTTCTCGATCCGGCCGACCTCCTGGCCCTGGTCGCGTTTCTGCGCAGCCCCCTGGTCGGGGTGCCGGACGCCGCCTGGATTCCGCTCTGGCGTTCGGGCTTCGCTGCCGCGATGACCGAGCTCGAGAATCCCCAGGGCATCGCCACTGTCGCGCGGACGATCACCATCGCCGTCGCAGAGACTCCGGCTGCGATTCCGGGGCTCGCGCGCCTCGGCGACTGGCCGCTGGCACTCGCCGAGGCGGTTCGCACCGTCGCCCGTTTGCGGGCCGAGTTTCGCCAGCTGCCGGTCGCGAGCTGGATCGAACGCCTGCGCGCCTGGCTGCTGCCCGAGCCGCTCGCTGCCGCGCGCTTCCTCGGTCGATTCGGCCTCGCCAACGTCGAGCGCATGTTGTCGCGCCTGGAGCGCGAGCTCGGCGAAGAGAGCGATCCTCACCGTGCTCTCACGCGTCTCCAACGGGCCGTCGAGGAAGAGAAGGATGCCGAGGATGCGCGGCCGCCCGACGCCTCGAGCGACGCCGTGGCGGTGATGACCATCCACACCGCCAAGGGCCTCGAGTTCGACCAGGTCTTTCTGGCGCAGAGCCATCGCGGGAGCCGGTCCGACAGCTCGGTCCTTGATGCCGGAAAGTCCGAAATCGTCGATCGCGCCGAGCCCGTCACTCCCAGCGATCCCGCCGATCCCGTCACCGGACGCGGCGTCCCGGCGGGACGCGCCCGCGAGCTCCTCCTCTTCGGCGCCCCTTCGCCGGGCTTTCTCGCTGTCGAACGGCTCCGGAGGCGGGCGCGCAGTGCTGAAACGGTGCGGCTCCTCTATGTCGCGCTCACCCGTGCCCGGGAGCGCCTGGTGATCTGTGGAAACTGGTCACCAGCGCCGAAGGCCTTCGATCCCGGGCGCGCGAAGACCTTCATCGACCTCATGGCCGGCCGTGCTCCCGGGAACCTCTCCGGGTTGGCGGCCGACACGGAGGTCTTCGACGCCGACAACGTGCCCTGGCGCTTCGCGGCCCGGCGGATCCCTTCTCCCGCCGCAATGGTCGGCGCGCGGGCTGGCGAGGTCGGCGAGCCGGTCGGCGCATCCCTTACGGATCTCCCGCCCAGGGCGGTCTCCGCCGTGGAGCGCGGGGCGGCGCGCGCGCGCGGAAATCAGCTCCGGCTCGAGCGCGCCGCTGGTCTCGTGGTCGCCGGCGAGAGTCTGGACGACGAGGCCGGCGCGCCAGGAGAAGCTGCCTCCCGCTCGCTGGCGCTGGCCCTGGGCGTCGCGTCGCATCGCGCGCTCGAGCTCGAGGAGCTGGCGGAAAGCTCCCCTGCTGACTGGCGGAGTGCGGCCGAGGCCGCCTTCCTGGGTGAGCTTCCCGGCGCTTCCTCCGGCGACCGGCGGCGGCTGCACAGCGAGCTCGATCTCCTCGCTGCCTCCCCGCTCCTCGCGCGCCTGCGCGCGCTGCGTCCGGCGGTCCTCGCGCGCGAGCTGCCGCTGCTCACCGGCGCCGCGGGAAGCACCGCTCTCGACGGGGTCGTCGGCACTCTCGATCTTCTCTACCGCGATCCGGCTTCCGGCGAGACCGTGGTCGCCGACTTCAAGACCGACGAGATGGAACCCGAGGCGGCCACTGCAGTCGCCGGGAAAGTGGCACGCTACAGGCCGCAGCTCGAGCTCTACGGTCGGGCCGTGCAGCAGGCGCTCGGACTCGACCGCGCGCCGCGTCTCGAGCTCTGGCTGCTGCGAGCGGATCGAATCGAAGTCGTCAGCTGACGACTTCGGTTGGAATTAAGCTCGTCGGCGGACGCCTGTCGTTGAAATCGAAGTCGTCGGCTGATGACTGTCGTTGGCCCGCGTTGACCGCTCCCGGCGCCAGCCTGTAGCCTGCCGCGGAAAGCGAGGTTCCCTTGTCCGTCACCTATTCGAACTATCTGCACCTCGACGATCTCCTGGCGGCGCAGCAACCGCTTTCCGACGGCCCGGAGCACGACGAGCTGCTGTTCATCGTCATTCATCAGGTCTACGAGCTTTGGTTCAAGCAGCTTCTGCACGAGAGCGCCTTTCTGATTTCGGCCCTCGACGGCGATGACCTGCCGAAGGTATCGGCGACCTTCAAGCGCATTCTGACCGTGCTCAAGGTCCAGGTGGCGCAGATCGACATCCTCGAGACCATGTCGCCGATCTCGTTCCTCTCTTTTCGCGCCCGGCTCGAGAGTGCTTCCGGCTTCCAGTCGCCGCAGTTCCGTGAGCTCGAGTTCGTGCTCGGGCGGCGCAACGCGCGCATGGTGGCGCATCACTCGGGGACGCCGGCTGCGCGGCGACTGGAGCGGCGACTCGGCGAGCCCAGCCTGTGGGACGTCTTCGTGCGCTGTCTCGCGCGCCACGGCTGCCCCGTGCCGGCGAGCCTCCTCGAGCGCGACCTCAGCCAATCGAACCCCGAGACGCCGGAGCTCCAACCGCATCTGGTCGAGATCTACCGCGGCCGGCCGGACCTGGCGCAGGTCTGCGAGCGGCTCGTCGACCTCGATGAGGGCATCCAGGAGTGGCGCTACCGCCACGTGAAGATGGTCGAACGCACGATCGGCACGAAGCCGGGAACCGGCGGCTCGAGCGGTGTCGAATATCTGCGCGCAACGCTCTTCCAGCCGCTGTTTCCCGACCTCTGGGCGATTCGCGCCGCGCTTTGACCCCTTCCATGCTCAGCCTGGAAAGCCTCGCCCGCACGCCGAACGCGCTGGCCTCGCACTATCGCCAATTTCGCGTCAGCGAGCGTCTGCTGCTCACCGGGCATTCCCACCAGGCCTGGCCGGACGTAGCACGCGAGGGAGTTCTCGAAGCCTTCGACGACGCGGCGCGCGCCGTCGACGAGAAGTGGGACCTCGCCCTGGCCAAAGCGGAACGGGTGCGCGACGGCTTCCGCGCGCTCCTCGACGACCCTGGCGGCGAGATCGTTCTCGGCGCCAGCACCCATGAGCTCATCGTGCGCTGGCTCTCAGCGCTGCCGCTCGTCGCCAGGCCCCGGCTGGTGACGACCGACGGCGAGTTTCACACCCTGCGCCGCCAGCTCGCGCGTCTCGCCGAGGCGGGTATCGAGGTGGTGCGCGTCCAGGCAGAGCCGGTCGAGACTCTGGCCGCGCGGCTGGCGGCAGCCGTCGACGACCGCACCGCCGCCGTGCTCACCTCGGCGGTCTTCTTCGAGACGGCCCGCATCGTGCCCCATCTGGGAGAGCTCGCCGCAGAGTGCGTCCGTCGTGAGACGCCGCTGCTCATCGACACCTACCATGCCCTGGGGGTGATCCCGTTTTCGATCCGCACCCTCGGCCTCGAGTCGGCGCTGGTGACGGGCGGGGGCTACAAATATCTGCAGCTCGGCGAAGGCAACACCTTTCTTCGCCTGCCGCGAGGCCTCGAGCTGCGTCCGGTCGTGACCGGATGGTTCGCCGAGTTCTGGACCAGGAGCGGCACCAAAGGCTGGGATCGGGTCGAATATGGCAGCGGCGCCTCGGCGCTCGAAGGCGCGACCTACGATCCCACGAGTCATTATCGCGCGGCGCGAGTGTTCGACTTTTTCGCCGAACAAGGACTGACACCCGGATTCCTGCGCGAAATTTCTCAGCATCAGATCGGACTGCTGACCAGCGCCTTCGATGCTCTCGAGCTCCCTGATGCCATCGTGCGCCGCGACCGAACGCTGGCGCTAGGCGGAATCGCTGGATTTCTGGCGCTCGACAGCCCAGCGGCGCAAGCCCTCTCCGAAAAGCTGCTGGTAAAAGGGGTGTCGAGCGATGTCCGCGGCCGCTCGCTGCGACTTGGGCCCGCGCCCTACCTTGCCGACGAGCAGCTGCGCCGCGCCGTCGCCCTCCTGGGTGAAGCCGCGCGCGAGCTCACCTAGACTCGGGGCTTCTACCAGCGGGCGCTGGCGCCACCGCCACCGAACGAGCCGCCGCCGCCGCCGAAGCCCCCGCCACCGAAGCCGCCCCCGCCAAAGCCCCCGCCACCAAATCCTCCGCCGCCACCGGTCCAGGGGCCACCCCCGGTCCAGCGATTGCCGCCACCGCCGCGTCGTTGGCGCGCCGAGGAGACGAGAATGAAAAGCACGAGGAAAACCAGCATGAAGACGAAGCCGTTGCCGCCCGGGCGCCGCTGTTGCGCGGCCCGTGGATCCGCCGTGTACTCGCCCTGGATCGCGACCAGAATGGCGTCCGCGGCGGCGGCAAAGCCGCCGTCGTAGTCGCCGTTGCGCAGAAACGGGATCAGCGTGTCCTGCAGGATCCGTTTCGATTCGAGGTCGGTGAGAGCGCCTTCGAGCCCGTATCCGACTTCGAGGCGTAGCGCCCGGTCGGCGACGAAAAGGAAGAGCACCACGCCATCGTCCTGCTTGGCCCGCCCGACGCGCCAGGCTTCGGCCACGCGTTGCGTGTATTCCTCGAGGGCCTCCCGCTCCGGCAGCTTCGGGAAGATTGCGATCAGCACCTGCGAGCCCTGCGCCTTCTCGAAGGCTTCGAGCTTGCCGTCGATGGCTGCCGCGGCCCCGGGCGACAGGACTCCGGCGCGGTCGGTCACCCAGCGCGCCGGATTCTCGGGCAGCGGCTCCGCGGCGAAAGCCGTCCCGGACGTCGCACCGAGGAGGACGCCGAGAACGAGGAACAGCGCCCCCGCCCCCGGCAGACGGGAGAGGCGCGGGCGCTCCTCCACCCCGGTGCTGCCGGACTTCGCCAAAGTCCCTAGAACTCGACTTTGGGGGCGGTCGCCGCGCCGGCCTGGGCGGCGAAGTAAGGCCGGGTCGTGAAGTGCCATCCGAGCAGTCGCGCGAGCAGGTTGGTGGGGAACTTCGACAGCCGCGTGTTGTACTCCTGCGCCACCTCGTTGAAGCGCATGCGCTCGACGGTGATCCGGTTCTCGGTCCCTTCGAGCTGCGTCATCAGGTCGCTGAACGCTGCGGTCGACTTGAGGTCAGGGTACTTCTCCACCACCACCATCAGCCGCGACAGCGCCGAGGAGAGTCCGTCCTGGGCCTGCTGGAACTGGGCGAACTTGTCGGGATTGTTGAGAATCTCCTGCGTCGCCTGGGCGCTCACCTGACCGACACGGCTGCGCGCTTCGACGACCGCCTGGAGAGTCTCCTGCTCGAATGCCGCGGAGCCCTTCACCGTCGCCACCAGGTTGGGAATCAGATCGGCACGCCGCTGATAGGTGTTCTCCACCTGCGCCCAGGCCGCGCTGACCGCCTGTTCACTACCGACGAGCCCGTTGTACTGACCGACACCGACGAAACCGAGCAACACCACCAGCCCGACGAGAGCGATTCCACATCCGAGAGCCTTGGTCATCACTTCCTCCTGATCAGAAAAAAAACGATAGCACTAACCGCGCCGTCGCCGGACCGGCGACCGGCAAGCAGCGGTCCGACGCCGGTCAGGCGCGCCGTTCGTAGTCGAGAAAGCTGAACGGATACGGATGCCC
>JBDSRU010000062.1:0-5851 GCA_039929145.1 Thermoanaerobaculia bacterium | reverse complement strand
GCCGACTTCTACGCCGACTCCGAGCGCATCCGGGACGGCATCGCCCGAGGCGCGTCGTTCAACGTGATCGACCTTCGCAACGGCTTCAAGGCCGATGTCTATCTCTTCTTGCCCGATGCCTTCGGGCGGACGCAGCTCGAGCGCAGCCAGCGGATCGAACTCGGGCCCGACCTCGTACTGCCCTTCGCCTCGCCCGAGGACCTGGTGCTTCAGAAGCTGCGCTGGTACCGCCTGGGCGGCGGCGTGTCCGAACGCCAGTGGCTGGACGCTCTCGGAGTGCTCAAGGTGCAGGGCACGCGCATCGACCGCGGCTACCTCGAGCACTGGGCGGCCCTACTCGATCTCGCGGACCTCCTGGCGCAGATTCTCGAAGATGCCGGCCCCCCCGGAAGTGGATCCTGATCGGCAACCGGCTCGGACCCTACGAGATCACCGGCAAGCTCGGCGAGGGCGGCATGGGTGAGGTGTATCGCGCCACCGACGGTCACCTCAAGCGCGAGATCGCGATCAAGGTTCTGCCCTCGGCGTTCATTGCTGTGCGAGGTGCCAGGCGAGTTGCCGCGGTGAGTGGGGAGCTCGAAAGGGGCCGAACCATTGACCGCTCTCACGGAACGTGCCTAGAGTCGCCACACCGCCAGAGACGGCACCGCGAGAGAGTGCGACGCCGCGTTGCGCTTCCGGTGAGATCGTCTTGCTGGCGTGTCCAAACCATCAGGAGGTGTGAAATGAGGGGATTCTCCAGGATCGCCGGTGTGATGCTCGTCTGTCTGGCCGGAGTCGCCGCGGCCTTCGCTGCCAGTGAGGCCGCGAAGCCCATCACCATGGCTGCGGACCAGATGAAATGGGTAGCCAACCCCGCTGCGACCGGAGTGATGACCGCCACCGTCTGGGGCGACCCGGAGAAGGGAGCCCATGGGGCGTTTCACAAGTTCACCGCAGGCTTCTCGGCTCCCCTCCACACCCACACCGCCAATACGAAAGTCGTCGTGCTTTCGGGGACCATGTCGATGACCGGCGAGGACGGCAAGGAGATGAAGTTCCCGGCTGGGTCTTTCTACACCCAACCCGACACCTTCAAGCACGTGACGATGTGCCTGGCGGGGTCGGACTGTCTGGTCTACCTGGAGGCCGACGCCAAGTGGGACTTGAAGCCGGTCGGCGCGAAGTAAGAACGCGACGACCCGTCGTCAGTTGCAACGCGCAGGGCCCCGCGAGGGGCCCTTGTTTTTTGCAGTCCGCTTCGCCGTGCACCGCGAGGAGGAGGGCCATGAGAGCTGCGTGGTGAAGTCGTCGCTCACCCGGTCGAATCGGCGCCGCAAACGGATAGGCTCTCCTCCTTGATTGGCACGAAGCTGGGCCCCTACGAGATCACCGCCAAGCTCGGCGAAGGCGGCATGGGCGAGGTGTACCGCGCCATCGACAGCCACCTCAAGCGTGAGGTGGCGATCAAGGTCCTGCCCGCCGCGTTCACCGAGGACAAAGAGCGTCTCGCCAGATTCGAGCGTGAGGCGCAGCTCCTCGCCCAGTTGAACCACCCCAACATCGCCCAGATCTACGGCCTCGAAAAGAGCGGCGAGACGCGCGCCCTGGTGATGGAGCTCGTCCCCGGCCCGACGCTCGACGAGCGCCTCGCAGCCGGGCCGCTTCCCTTTGCTGAAAGCCTTTCGATCGCGTTGCAGCTGACGCTGGCACTCGAGGAAGCGCACGAGAAGGGGATCGTCCATCGCGACCTCAAACCACAAAACATAAAAGCTTCTGGTGAAGGAAAAGTCAAAGTCCTCGATTTCGGGCTGGCCAAGGCGATGGATTCGGCTGGAACGGCTTCGGCCGCGACGGACCTCGCGCGCTCACCGACGATGATGCATTCGCCAACGCTGACCGCGGTGCACGGGACACAGCTCGGCGTCATCCTCGGCACCGCCGCCTATATGGCGCCGGAGCAGGCGAAGGGACAGGCGATCGACAAGCGCGCCGACATCTGGGCGTTCGGTGTCGTCTTCTACGAAATGCTCGCCGGCGGATCGCTGTTCGCTGGCGACAGCGTCGGCGACACGCTGGCGGCGGTGATTCGTGCCGAGATCGACTTCTCGCGCCTGCCCGCCGAAACTCCGGCGGCGATCCGCCAGCTCCTCCGCCGCTGCCTCGAACGCAATCCGCGAAACCGTCTGCATGACATCGCCGACGCGCGCCTCGTGCTCGCAGAGGTGATCCAGACCGGCGGCGCTGTCGAGTCCACTCCGGCCTTCTCGCCAGCGTCTACCGGCACCTCGCGCCGCGAGATCGCGGCCTGGGTTCTCGCGCTGGTAGCGCTCGCGGCGCTGGGCGCGCTGCTCGCCGGGAGAAAGGTCTCGCCGCGCGGCGCAGGTGGGAACGCTGCAGCGGCGCCTCTCACCCGCTTCGCCGTGGCGCCCGCCGAGAAGGGCCGGATCGAGGGCTATCCGGCGCTCTCGCCCGACGGTCGCGCGCTGGTCTACGCGCTGCACCACGACGACGGCTCCGCCGCGCTCTGGGCCTACTCGTTCGAGACCGGGGTGAGCCGCGCGCTCGCCGCGACCGCGGGCGGCAGCCAGCCTTTCTGGTCGCCGGATGGAAAACAGCTCGCCTTCTTCGCCGGCGGGCAACTGAAACGCCTCGATCTAGCGAACGGGCTGGTGCAGAACCTTCTGCGCGTCGCGGATCCACGCGGCGGCAGCTGGACGCGGGAGGGCGAGATTCTCTGCGCCGTCAACGCCGCATCGCCGATCCTTCGCGTCTCGCCCGCCTCCGGCGAAAATCGCGCCGTCACCACGCTCGTACCCGACAAAGGCGAACAGAGCCACCGCTTTCCGTGGGCCCTCCCCGGCGGCGGTTTCCTCTTCTCGGTCACCGGCTCCGGCGAATCCCAGGGGATCTTCTGGCAAGGGCGCGACGGCTCCCCGCCGCATCGCCTCGTCAAGGACGTCTCGCGCGCTGCCTTCGACGAGCGCGGATACCTCGTCTGGGTGCGCGGTTCGATTCTCGTCGCGCAGCCGTTCGACCCGGCGAAGGGCGAGCTCTCGGGCGAGCCGTTCCCGCTGGCCGAGAAGATCGGTCTCGATTCGCAGACCAACGCCGAGACCTGGTTCGCGGCCTCGACATCCGGGACGATCGCGCTTCGCCAGGGCGCGCGCCAGCACACCGAGCTGCTATGGGTCGACCGCAAGGGTGCTCCGCTGGGAGCGCCCTCGGCCCCGGCAAGCTATTCGGAACCGGCGATCTCTCCCGACGGCCGCCAGGTCGCGGTCGCCATCACGCTGCCCGAGGAGTCTGGAAATCTCTGGCTCTTCGATGCCGGGCGCCTCGACCGCGGCCGGCGGCTCACTTTCGATCCGTCCGGATGCGAGACGCCGAGCTGGTCGCCCGACAGCCGCTGGGTGGCCTACACCTCTCCGCGCGCCCGGGGCTTCGCCCTTTTCCGCAAAGCCGCCGACGGCAGCGGCGAGGAGGAGTTGCTCTTCGAGTCCGGGCCGGGAAGCTGGATCGACAGCTGGTCCCCAGACGGAATATCTCTCGTCTTCGAGCGCTTCGAGTCGGACGGCGGTTCGGATCTTTGGCTGTTGCCGCTCGACGGCGAGAGGAAGCCAGTCCCCTTCCTGCAAACGCCGGCGAACGAGGCGCACGCAACGTTCTCGCCCGACGGACGCTTCGTCGCCTACACCTCGGACGAGAGCGGCGTCAGCCAGCTCTACGTGCGTACAGCCGCCGCCTCCGGCAGCCGCTGGCAAGTCTCCCTCGATGGCGGCGACTGGGCGTCCTGGAGCCCCGATGGCAAGGAGCTCTACTTCGGCGGCCCCGACCGCATCCTGCGCGCGGTGAAGATTCTCAGTCTGGCGCCATTCGCCTTCGGCAATCCCGAGCCGCTCTTCCGCCTGCGCACTCCCGCGCCGGCCATCACGTCGAACCGCACCTACTTCGCTCCCAACCGGGACGGCAGCCGCTTTCTGGTCAACCAGCTCGTCGGCGAGGAGGGCAGCGACCGCATCGAGGTGCTGATGAACTGGTCGCCACCCGCGCAGCGGTAGACACACTCACCTGCGCGCCCGCGTCATGGAGCTCGTCCCCGGCCCGACGCTCGACGAGCGCCTGAGAGATAAACGGCACTCGACTCTGCACTCGCTGACCCTGGTCACGATGCGGCCGCGACTGCTTCAGCGCTGCGCCGCGAGCGAGCGGCTTCAGATTCCCAGGGCGAAGCGCAGCGCCTGCTCGAGCTCCCGGTCGCGCTCTTCCACCGGCGGAAACTCGTGGCCGAGGCCGGGGTAGATCCGCACTCGCACGGCCGCCCCCGCCTTGTCGAGCTGCTTCGCCGAGCGCCGGTTGTTCGCGGCCGCTTCATCTAGCTCGCCGTTGAGGAAAGCGAAGCGCGGAAATGGAGTCAGCACGCGCAGCGGAACCGGCGCCAACCGCTCCTCGAACCAGCCCGCGACGGCGACGACTCCGGCGAACTTCCCGGGGTAGCGCCGAGCCATCGTCAGCGCAACCCCCGCCCCTTGCGAGAAACCGGTGAGCACCACCGGACCGACCGGCCGTTCGGCGGCTGCGCGATCGATCGCCTGCAGGACCAGGTACTCCGCCTGTTCGACGATTCCCCAGCCGAAGCCCCGCCCCACCGTCTCCTGCCCGCGCGGCACGACGAGAATCGCGCCGAGCCGGGAGGCCGACGCCCGATAGAGCTCAGCGATCGGCTCCGGGGTGCCGCCGTAGCCGTGCAGGGCGACGATGAGAGGCAGCGGTCCGGTCGCGGTGCGCTGCGGCGTCGTCTTCGGTGCGAAGGTCAACAGGGGAGCCTTCGCGAGTCGCGGTTTCGCGACCTCGAGCTCCGCGGAGTTGTTTCCGCGAATGCGATCCAGGGCCGAGGCGTAGCCGGCATGCTCACGGACAGGATCGAGGTCCTCGTCGCGGAGCAGCGTCGAGGTGAACGCGAAACCCAGCTCCGCGCTCTGCATCAGGGCCGCCACCGCTTCCTCTCCCTTTCCCGCGCGCGCCAGCATGCAGGCGAGGTTGTAGGCATCGGGGGCCGAACCGGGGCGGGCAGCCGCGAGCTGCCGTGCCACAGCAACGGCCGCGTCCCACTCTTTCCGGCCTGCCGCGCGAGCGAGGTCGCGCGAGAGGCCCTCGACAGCGGCCGCTGGGCTCGCCTGGGGGGCGGCGAAGAGCGAACGGTCCACGCTCACCAACGCAAGCACGACAGTGAACCCGACGGCCAGTGGGCAGAAGATCGCGTTCGAACGCATTCGCAGCGGCATCGCTCTCCGTTTACGCTGCCGGGCCTGCGGGGGTTTCTTCGCCCCCGGTCGCGAGCACGGCCCTTCCCACTCGCCAGTCGGGCTGTCTCCCAACCGCTTCCGGGCGCCAAGTCCGGCGCCCCGCTTTGCCGTCGAGTAGGATCGGCTACCCGATGATCGGAACCCGGCTGGGACCCTACGAGATCACCGCCAAGCTCGGCGAAGGCGGCATGGGCGAGGTCTATCGCGCGACCGATTCGCGGTTGAAGCGCGAGGTCGCGATCAAAGTGCTACCGGCGGCGTTCACCGCCGACCCGGAGCGGCTGGCGCGCTTCGAGCGCGAGGCGCAATTGCTGGCCCAGCTGCATCATCCGAACATCGCGGGGATCTTCGGGCTCGAGGAGTCGAACGGCGTGCGGGCGCTGGTGATGGAGCTCGTCGAGGGCGAGGATCTCTCGGCCCGCATCGCGCGCGGTCCGCTGCCGCTCGACGAGGCGCTGCCGATCGCGAAGCAGATCGCCCAGGCGCTCGAAGCGGCGCACGCGCAGGGGATCGTCCATCGCGACCTCAAGCCCGCTAACGTCAAGCTGCGCGCGGACACCCTGGCG
>JBDSRU010000061.1:0-3260 GCA_039929145.1 Thermoanaerobaculia bacterium | reverse complement strand
CTTCGGCCCGCTCGCGCGCCGCGCCGCCCTTCACCCCCTTGATGTTGAGCGCGTACTCGACGTTCTCGAGGGCGGTCAGGGCGGGGAAGAGGTTGTACTGCTGGAAGATGAAGCCGATCGAGCGCTTGCGGATCGCCGGCAGCCGGTTCGGACGTCTGGCGTCGATCTCCTCTCCGTCCACCACGACCCGGCCGGAGGTCGGAGTCAGGATGCAGCCGAGGATCGACAGGAAAGTCGTTTTGCCGGAACCCGAAGGGCCCTCGAGAGCGACGATCTCGCCGGCCGCGAGGGCGATGTCGACGCCGTTCAGAACCGAGACTTCCTCGCGGCCCTCGCGGAAGACCTTGGTCACTGCGCTCGCTTCGAGAACGGTTCGCGACGGGGAGGTCGCGGAGTTGGCGATCTGCATTCGGAGCTCCGATCAGCCGCGGAAGACGAGCGCGGGGTCGATCTTGGCAACCTTGCGGAAGGAGACGAGAGCGGCAACGAGGCAGAGCACCAGCGTGCCGACGAAGACGATCGCCGCGAACTCGTTCGAAATGATCAGCTTGAGGCGGATCTTCGCCATCGCTGGCGCGAGCGCGAAGGCCATCAGGCGGCCCGAGAGGAAGCCGATGACCGCGGCGATCACCGCCTGGGAGCCGAGGATGCGGTAGATGTCGGCGTTCGAGCCGCCGATCGCCTTGACGGTGCCGAACTCCTTGATGTGCTCCATGGTCGAGGTGTAGAGCGTCTGGGTGACGACGACGACACCGACGAGGCAGCCGAGGAAGACGGTGAGGTACATGTTGAGGCCGATTCCGGTCGAGGCGACCCAGTAGTTGCGCGAACGCTTCGCCCAGTCGGCGCGGGTATAGACGTCGTTGTGCGGCAACCGGCGGCGGAGCTCGGTGGCCACCGCGGCACCGTCGGCGCCCGGCTCGAGCTTCACCAGGATGTAGGTGGTGCGGCCGTCCATCCGGCCGCCGGAAAGCTCCTGCACCAGGTCGTAGGTAAGGAAAGCGATCGGCGAAGTGGTGAACGACACCGCTTCGCGACTGCGGCCGATGATCTTCACC
This sequence comes from Thermoanaerobaculia bacterium, assembly GCA_039929145.1. Lineage (GTDB taxonomy): Bacteria > Acidobacteriota > Thermoanaerobaculia > Multivoradales > JAGPDF01 > JAGPDF01. The sequence goes on along the minus strand of JBDSRU010000061.1, from coordinate 2,202 downwards.
CGCCGCCCCATGACCTCGCGGTAGTCGCCGACCGCGAACTTGCCGAAGCGGCGCTCGGCGGAGGCGTCGAGGAACATGTAGGCGCCGCGCCGCAGATCCTCGAGATTGCCTGACTCGACGTTCCAGGGCATTCCCCAGTGCCTGAAGTCTTCCAGGCCGTAGACCAGCATGCCCTCCTCGGCGCCGTTGGGCAGCGTGAGGTTCAGAAACTGAACAAGGAGATTGTCGGCCCGCTCGACTCCCGGCACCGAGCGCACCCGCTGCACCATGCCCTGCGGAAAGCCGTGCGCGAAGTCGACGTTCGGCGTGTTGCGCGAGGTCACCCAGAGGTCGGCCTGCAGGTGGTCGATGGTGACCGAGGCGTTGTCGAGGATGCCCATGAAGAGACCGACCTGGACGAAAACCAGGGTGACCGCGAAGGCGACACCGGCGATCGTCATCGCCGAGCGCAACTTGTCGTGCAGCAGGTTCTTGAGCGCGAGATTCGGCACGGTTCAGGCCCTGGCCTTTCGGGCGCCGCGCCCGGAGGTCTCCGCGGGCGCTTGCTGCGGGCGCAGGATGCCGCGGATCGAGACGTCGATGACCGCTTCGATCGAGCGCTTCTGCGGCCGCCAGTCGACCCAGGGCTCGTTGCACTTGGTCATGCGCAGGGAGACCCAGCCGTGGATCGCCGACCAGACGATCTGCGCGACGAGCTGGGCGTCGTCGAGCTCGGGGCGCAGCAGGCCCTGCTCGATCGCTTCGCCCGCCGTCCACAGGACGAAGGCGTAGGCGTCCTCGTCACGGTTGCCGACCTCGATTTCGCTCTCCTCGGGGGAGTGCGGCGGGTGCGGAGTCATGAACATCAGCCGATAGTGGTTGGGGTGGCGCATCGCGAAGTCCGCATAGGCGAAACCGGCGGCCCGCAGGCGCTCGATCGGATCGGCAACTTCGGCGATCTTGCGGAATCGCGTCGCGAGCTTGAGGAAGTCGGTGTCACAGAGGGCGTTGATGACCGCCTTCTTGTCGCGGAAGTGGAGGTAGATCGCGGTCGGGGAGTATTCGATCGCCTGGGCGATCTTCCGCATGGTCACCGCCTCGTAGCCCTCTTCGACGAAGAGCGCACGTGCCGCGTCGAGGATCTTCGTCCTGACCTCTTCCTTTTCGCGCTCCCGGCGTTCCTTCATTCCCATGAACTACCCTCCGAAACTTAACAGCGTTAAGTGTATGAACCTTGTTCAGGACTGTCAAGGGGGTCCGGCGGGCAGAGAGAACGGGTGTTGGATCGCGACTGCCGAATTTCTGGACGGCGATTGCGCGCCCGAACGCCGATCCGAGCGGCGCGTTCTTTCTGCGAAAGTTCGATGCTTCACACCCCGCGCAGGCGACCCGAGCTAAACTCTGCCGAAAACCGGGAGCAACGGACATGACACTTCATCGCATCGCCATCGCAACTGTGGCCACCGCCTGCATCCTTCTCGCGGCTCCGGCCGCGGCCAACTTTCACGTCATGCGGATCGTGCAGGTCTACGCTGGCGACATCACGCATCCGGACGCGCAGTACGTCGTCCTGCAGATGTGCATCGCCAACCAGAACCAGCTGACGGGGCATACGGTCGGCTTCTTCGACGCCGCAGGCGCGGCGATCGGCACGCCGGTTGCCTTTCCGGGCCCGGTCGCTGTCTTCGCCAGCCAGTCGCGCGTCCTCATCGCCACCAGCAGCGCAGAGACTCTCTTCGGTATACCCGCCGACCTGCGTATGCCGGCGAGCATCCTGCCGGCGGGCGGGAAGCTCTGCTTCGAGCCCGGGGGGAGCCCGATCGACTGCTTCGGCTGGGGCAACTACGCGGCGCTCCCCGACGCGACCATCGGCACGCCGTTCGATGCCGGTGTCGGCATCACCCCCGGCGACGCCGAGCAGCGGAGCCTGTCGATTGCCGGCGGATCATCGACGCTGGAATGCACGACGCCCAACGACGACACCAACGACTCCGCGAACGACTTCGGCCCGACGATTCCCAATCCGGGCAACAACGCCGGCGCGACCGGCGTCGTCGACGCCACGCACGTCTTCCTGCACGCCTTCGAAAATGGATCGACTGCCGGCTGGTCGGCGGTCGTGCCCTGAGCTAGTTCGCGGGTCGAATCTCGCCGAAAGTGAGGTTCTGGATCGGGTAGGTGCGCCAGTCGTGGTAGTCGAAGTGCCACCACTCGTGCTCGTAG
>JBDSRU010000060.1:0-6084 GCA_039929145.1 Thermoanaerobaculia bacterium | reverse complement strand
GACGACGAAGTCGTTCGCGAGGATGTTGGCGGTGATATCCACCTCAAGGCTCTGGACGAACCGGCTTTGGTCCCAGACCGAGCCGTCCATCGCCGGCGCCGGTGATGGGACGGCGACGACACTCAGCAGGGCAAGGACGATACCGGGAGCGACAGCGTGGGCAGATCGACGCATCGAAACCTCCGCTTCAGCGAATGCGAAGCAGGAGCACCCGAATCTGCATCCTGGTGAACTGGTCGCAGGCAAGACTAACCCGGAAGCGAACCTGCGAGAAATTCGCGGAAACGGCTGCCAGCGCCACGCCGCACCGTTCTGCGCTGGTGCTCTGGCGGCCGCAGGAGCTGCGGCGGGCGCTGATGCCAAGCGATCTCACGAATAGAACAGCAGCCTCGAGGTGGCGACTCCGGGGCATCTGACTGGGGTTTGCATTCTTGAGTTGGAATTCATCCGGCACTTCATCTGCACCTTCTCCGCGCCTGCCCCCTGCATGAACACTTCTGCTGCGGGGCCGATTCATCCATGTCTGCTGCGCTGCGCGCGGTGGGGCTGGCGGTCGAACGAGTACTTTCTACGTGATTCGCGACTGCATTCGAGTAGAAAGTGCGCTTCACAGCGGGCGGCTCGCAACCTAGGCTGAGCAGCATGCGACGGCAGGGAAGGGTTCCTGAACACGCTCCTCCCCTTCGTCGTCTCGCGCCCAGTGTTCGCAAGTAGCCGTCTCGCCGAGGCGCGGCGACGGTCTTCTGGCAGGTCGCTCGACAGACCACGCTCGGGACGACGCGAATGGAGGGGATCGTTTTGGGCGCCACACAGCTCGTAGAGGAGGTCCGTTGTCCATGATGACCCTTCGCGCAGCCGACGCCGCGCCTTCCACCAAGGCAGATTGCGGCATGAGTCAGGATGCAAATGGCGATACAGCTCCTGCGGTAAGTGAGGAAAATCTCGTCACCCTGTGTGCGTGGACGAAAACCGTAAAGTACCAAGGTGAGTGGGTCTCGTTCGAGAGTTATCTGAAGCGCAGATTCGGGTTGATGCCTTCACATGGCATCTCTCCGCAAGGGATGGAGAAGCTCGAGGCGGAAGACCAGCGGCTCGCGGATGGCGCGCTGAAGAATCCGCAGCGCCTGGCGGCGTTGAACGCGACGGGTCTGCTCGATTCGCCGCCTACGGCGGGTTTCGACCGCATTACAAGATTGGGTGCGGCCGTGCTGAACGTGCCAGCAACTTTTATCTCACTGGTCGACGATCACCGGGACTTTTATTTGAGCCACTGCGGCTTTGGAGAGCCGCTGGCTTCCGAGCGGCAACTCACTGGACAGACCTTCTGTCATTTCACCATTCAGGGGGAGCGCCCGCTGATCATTCCGGACACACGCGCCGATTCTGTGTACGCGAAGGTGCCGACCGTGGAATCGCTGGGAGTTGCCGCCTACCTCGGAGCTCCGCTGGTGCTTCTCTCCGGCGAAGTCGTTGGCGCATTTTGCGCAATCGACTTCGTACCGCGCGCGTGGAACGACTCTCAGGTTCTCGCCGCGACGGATCTCGCAAGCCTCGTGGTATCTGAAATAGAGCTGCGTCAGGCGGCCTTCGATTTTCAACGCCAACTCAAGCCAGCTGCGATGGACGAATGAGCCTGGCGGCTCTCGGAATTCCAACTGGGGGAAATCGCACGGGACCCCAGCGCTCCCCGGCGGGTTAACACAGCGATGGCGGCCGCCCGGCCACCCGCCGCGACGCGCTGAGACGGGCCGCACCCGGCCAGCGGTCGAAGCCTGGCGCACTCCGATTTACGGCGCGCTGGAAGAGGTGCTGGAGGAGGTGCCAGCCGATTTCCGAAGGGATATTCCAGGCAATGTCGAAGCTCCGCCTCGGTGATGCCGCGCAGGCACAGGTTCCGTATTCGGAATTCGGCTCGCTCCAAGGCGGCACCATCTAGGCGGTGGCGAGCAGTCGGAAAGCACCTGGCACGTCTCTCGGCACGTCTTTCGGGGAAAGCACCTGGCACCTCTCTCGGCACCTCTCTCGGGTGGACGAGACGACCGCCGGCCAGGCGAGCTTCGTCGTCGCCGACTCCGACGGCAACCCAATTCTGATCGCCCAACACCGGTAAGCGGATTCGTCGGTCGGGGCCTCGCGATCGCCCTTTTCTGCAAAGGGAAGTTCTCGGACGATGAACCTTTTCGCCTGCGAAGCCGCCGATCGCAGTTGCCTGCCGCAGAAAGATGGCAGTGTGGTTGCAACGTCAGCTGTCGAAGGCGCCGCGAGCTGCTTCGCTCCGGCAGATCCGGGGAGACAGACAATGAGGACGGCAAGAGTTTTTCAGCTGACTGTGATTGCCGGCTCGCTCCTTCTGGGGGGCGGGTCTTTCAACGTTCTTCTGGCCAACCATCCCAGTTCAGGTGCCGAAGAAGTCAAAGCGATGGATTCCAATGGCGACGGCAAGGTCTCCGCGTCTGAGCACGCCGCTGGCGCCAAGGTGATGTTCGATGCCATGGATTCGAGCCGCGACGCTCAGGTCACGGCTGCGGAGATGGACGCCTACAAGCAGGCGAAGATGGGCAAGAACGAGATGCCGGCCGCGATGAAGACGTCGGCGGAGAAGATCGCGATGATCGATACCGACAAGGATGGACAGCTCTCGGTGGCCGAGCACGCCGCAGGCGCCAAGGCGATGTTCACCAAGATGGATGTCGACGCCGACGGCTTCCTGACCGCGGACGAGATTCAGCGCGGCCACGATGAAATGATGAAGAAGCCGGCCTGAAGCGATCGGCGCGGGGGCTGGGAGGGCCGCGGTCACGGTCACCGGTCGCGCTCTTCGTCGATCCACACCGCCGGATCCATCTCTGGCAGGCCGACTCTGGGCGCCGTGGGCTGCGCCAGCATGCGTCCGCGCACCCGCAGCAGCACAGGCGGCGAGACCCGCCGCACCAGCCTGACGCCGAAGTCGTCGACCAGAACGTCGAGCTCTGTACAGGGCTCGAAGCCTGCGCGCTCCCGGACCGCAGCCGGAATGACGACGCGACCTGCCTTGTCGATAGTAGCCATCATGGCAATCGATTACCAACGGCGTGCAAGCGCGCGTAAAAACATCGACGGCTGGGCTGGGATTGCCCCCCGGCATCTGATAGGCCACCGACAAGGCTCGCAGTTGCAATGAGTTAGTGAGGAAATAGGCTGGCACCTCATCTGGAGGCACCTCATCTGCACCTCATCTCCAGCGGCGTGGTGTTGCAGCTAGTCTGGCGGCAGCGGCAAGACCTCGAAAGTCAGTACGGCGCCCAGCGCTCGTGCCCAGGTCTCGGCGAAGGCGACGGTCGGATTCGAAGCCGCTCGCTCGGCCTGCGCCACCGCCTGCTGGGTGACGCCAAGGCGCCGGGCAAGCTCCGCTTGAGTGACCTTCGCCGCTTCGCGGGCGGCGCGCAGGCGGAAGCCGGGCCGCAGCGGCTCCCACGCCGGAAGCTGCCCCCAGCGGGCGAGGGCATTCCACTCCACGTAGCTCCGCGGCTTCGAACGCTGGACTCCGCGGGGGAGTCGAGGCAGGGTTCCAGGAGCCTTGGACTTCATGTCTCGTGTTCCCGGCTTCGGCCTTCTTCAATCCACTTTTCGATTTCGGCGGCGCTGGGTACCCTCGACCTGAGGAGCTGGTTCCAGCGAAGAAGGCGATCGAGTTCGTCGTCGACGTGCGCGAGCCTGGCCAGGCGCTGCGTGGTCGGCAGGTCGACAGGGTGCTCGGTCGCTCGAAGCAAAAGGCGAGCGTTCAACGCGTCGACTCCCGAACGCCAGAATTTCCAGGCAGCGAGACGATCGACGATCAGCCCTTCAATGGGAACGATGAGGACCGGTCGGCCGTTGAACAGAAGTTCAACAGAAGTTCCACCGGCTCGGACGGCGGCTCGAGCTCGCTCTCCGGAAACTCGAGAAATACCTGCGCCTCCTCTTGCGCCCAGTGCCTGCCGGTCTTGCGAAATCCGGCGTCCTTGAGCTCCTTGGCAACCTGCGCAGGAGCGGAGCCGACGAAGTCCAGATCGGCGGTGGTGTAAGCGCCGCCTGTGTAGAGCTCGACCGCGGCCCCGCCGACGAGGATCGGTTTGCGGAGCCCCGGCGGATAGAGCGACTGCAGCCAGGATGCCAGCGCCGCCGTGCGCGCCGGGCCGGTTGGGAGTTCCAGGGCCTGGGCGAAGTCAAGTATCCCGCTCACAATGTATGCATTGTATCTCAGAACCGGGTCGTCGCCCGGATGGGGCGGTCGCCGGGAGAGCATGGCAGCAGGTGCCGGAACAGGTGCCAAGCGATTTCACGGATGGCGCACCGGTGTCGAGGCGGCGACCGTGGGCCTTCTGTCAGGGGTTTGCATTTTCCGGTTGGAACTCGGCTGGCACATCGTCCGGGCCGACCGGTGCGGCGCTGACAACCTGCGAAGAACTCGCGCAGCGGGCGTGCATGCGTCGCCGGCGCTGAACCTTGCGGCTCGACGACGGGCTCCCCGGTGTTGCGAGATGGACAGCTCCGACTGTCGCCCAACCGCTGCGTTTACGGCGGCGCTGTCGGCGCCTCGACGGCAACACCGAGCCTCACCGCACGTGGGGCGGACAGGAGGTCTTCCGGGACCGGCTCGCCGGCAAGACGATGGATGGCTCGACTCGCAATCCGTTCCGCGGCGGCGCGGGGATCGCCGACTTCGCCGCCAGGCGGGATGGACACGGTCAGCTCCAGATCGCGCCAGCCAACTTTGAGAATCCGTCCGCCACCGCCCGCCCACCAGGCGACGTCGCCGACGCCGGCGACCGCTGTCAGATCTCCCACGGCCAGGCGCCGCAGCATCGGCAGCGCGGCCTCGAGGTTTCGTCGCGCGGCCGCGGGGTTGTCGTGGCGGCGCACGTCGAGCGCCCCGTCGAGGATCACCCCGGGACCGTGACCGTAGGCGCAGCGCGCGAACTTCGTTCCGGAGCTCGCATCGAGCGGCCCGCTGAGCTGACTGATCTCGGGGTTGGCCAGCTCAGCGATCGCCTCCGAGGCCGGAAACAGCTCGCAGGCGTCGAACGCATCCGGTCCCCGCGGACCGGTATACGGAACCCCGTCCGACCCCGCGCCGCAGGCGAAGACAAACAGCGAGAGCCACGGGCTCCCCGGCACCAGGCGGCGGAATCCGTTTCGCACGCCGCACAATCTACCCGAAACCGCTTACCCACCGCCGAGCGATACTCTCGTCCGATCATGCCGCGAATCCTGATCGATGCCGATGCCTGTCCGGTGAAGGAAGAGATCTATCGCGTTGCCCGGCGACTCGCCGTGCCGGTCGTCGTCGTGGCGAACAGCCGGATGAGGGTGCCGCTCGCGGCGACGATCGAGCTGGTGGTGGTGGCGAGTGGGCAGCTCGACGATGTCGATGACTGGATTGCCGAGCGCGCCGGGCCGGGCGACATCGTCGTCTCCGCCGACATCCGGCTCGCCGCCCGCTGTCTCGCCGGCGGCGCGCAGGTGCTCGCTCCCGACGGCCGTCCGTTCACCGAGGAGGGCATCGGATCGGCACTCGCGACACGCGAGCTGATGGCGGGCCTGCGCGAGGCCGGGACGATGTCCGGCGGTCCGAAGCCCTTCGCTGCCGCGGATCGTTCGCGCTTCCTGCACGCCCTTGACCTAGCCGTGCGCCAGTCCCATCGGCGCTAGCGACCGGAGAAGTGCCGGAGAGGTGCCGGAGAGGTGCCACCCGATTTTCAGCAACACCGGCAGCCGGAACCTCTTCAGTCTCTGCGCCATAATGCAAAGTACTTGGAGCCGAACCATGACACGGACACGCGCCCTCTCCATCTACGCCGTCACGCTGGCGATCTTCCTTGCCATCGACCTGGTCTGGCTGGGCGTCGTCGCGAAGAGCTTCTACCGGCAGCACATCGGCCATCTGATGGCGACGGAAGTCGACTGGGGTGCGGCCGCGCTGTTCTACCTGCTGTTCATCGGGGGGCTGGTGTTCTTCGCGGTGAAGCCGGCGCTCGAGGCGCGCAGCGCGTCGCGCGCGCTCGGCTACGGCGCGCTCTTCGGGCTCCTCACCTACGCCACCTACGACCTGACCAACCAGGCGAC
>JBDSRU010000059.1:0-3954 GCA_039929145.1 Thermoanaerobaculia bacterium | reverse complement strand
GCCAGCGCCACCTTTCACGATCATCTCGGCCGCGACGGTGTCGGGCAGGCCGTGGCGCTCACGCCCGAGAGCGGAACGTTCTGGTTCTTCACTGCGGCGAACGTCGAGCTGATCCTCAAGGTCGTCGACGCCTGCGCGCTCGATCCGTTCCACAATTTCTGGGTCTATGCGTCGGGTTTAACGGACGTCGAAGTGACGCTCACCGTCGTCGATACCTGGACGGGAGAGATTTGGGAGCGTTCGACCCAACTCGGCGAGCCGTTCCCTGTCACCCTGGATTCGGACGCATTCCAGACCTGTTCCGCGTTACCGCGGAACTCACCGAGTGCGTCTCCGCCTTAGCGGATTCGGCGGTGCCGCTGCTTGCCGAACCTGACGAGCGGATCTGACGGACCGGCTCAGTCCCTCCCGTTGCCAGCCGGCCCCGGGAAGGAGATGTCGCTCTCTTCGAGCTCGAGACGGAAGCGGCGGCCGCGCGATTCGGGGTTCCAGCCTTCGGCGATCGCGATCGGGATCCCCTCGATCAGAGCTGCCTCGAGATCCTCGATGAGGGGGAGCTTCTGGCCGAACTGGCGGTGGGGGAAGTCGAGGATGAGCTCGCGCGTCTGGTGGCGTTCGGACCAGACCGAGATCGAGAGTCCGCGCGGAGTTCCATCCGGCCAGGTGCCGCCACCATGCCGCAGCTCCCACTGATAGGTCGCTTCGCCGACCGCGACGGCGTTCGCGGCCGGATCGGGCGGCAGCCGCCGCATATGCGTGCCGCGCGAACGCTTCACCATCGGGGCCGCCCGATTTCTGCGGGCTTCGCCGCGATCGCTCGGTACAGGCTTCGGGACGACATCTCACGATTCTATGAGAGAACGCTGTGGCGCTCGCCAGATTACGTCTGGCGAATCGTGGCGAGCGTCGGGAGCTCCATCAGTAGTGGTACCGCGCCATCAGAAACCGGACTTCGCGGCCGCTGACGACATAGATCAGTCGGTGCTCCTGAGTGAGACGGCGCGACCAGGCGCCGCTGAGGAGGTGCTTGAGCGCTTCGGGTTTCCCTGGCCCGGCGAACGGGTCGCGAAGCGTCGCTTCGACGAGACGGAGAAGTCGGAGGGCCGTGGATCGGTCCGTTTCCACCCACCAGGCGAGGTCGGCGAGGAAGTCGCGGTCGACCAGGGCCGTGCGCTCCTCGGGCTCGCTACTTTTCGGGTTCAATCCGCGCGCGCTTCTTGAGCCCGGCGGCCGTCAGACGCTGCCCCTGCCCCTTCCTGGCGCGCTCGAGAGCGGCGAGCAGGCGCCGGGCGTTCGCCGGGGAACGCAGAAGGTGAGCCGTCTCTTCAAGCCCGCGGAGCTCCGCGGCCGAGATCAGCGCCACCGTCGCGGCGCCACGCCGGGTGATGTAGACGGGCTCCGTCCCCTCCGCGACTTCGTCACAGAGCGCCGCCAGATTCGCCCGCGCGGCCGAGTAGGTCGTCTCTCTTTTCATGCGGCGTATTGTACAGAACTTCTGTACGGATTGGCGCCTCCTGCACCTTCGGCTCGCGCGTCGTCCCTCATCGCCCCGGCAGCACGAGCTCCCAGCCGATGTCGATCAGGTTGGGGTCGGCGATGCGGTTGCGGTTGGCTTCCCAGATCTCGTTCCAGCGCCGCATGTTGCCCAGATGGTCGCGAGCGATTCCGGAGAGCGTGTCGCCGGACCGCACCTTGTAGACGCTCTGGCCGGCAGCGACCTTGGCGACTGGCGCGGGGCCGGTGCCGCCTAAGTACTTGCGCACGATCTGGCGGTACTCGTCGGAGGCCTTGAGGCTCTTCACCGCCGAGTTCACCATCCGCAGGAGCGTCGAGGCGCCGCGGCGCACGCCGACGTTGTAGCTCGACTTCGATAGGTTGAACTCGACGATCTCGAGGCGACCGGCGAACTCCTTGATCTCTTCCTGGGCGTAGGGGAAGTCGTAGATGAAGCCGTCGATCTTTCCCTGGTCGAGAAGCTCGAAGTAGCCGTCCTCGTACTTCTCGATCCGCGACTGGCCGAGGTTCATCCCCTGGACCTCTTCCTCGGCCGCCGGGTCGTTGAAGATACCGATCGCCTTGCCGCGCAGGTCCGAGGTGGAATGGACGCCGCGGCCCTTCTTGACCACCAGGCAGAGACCGTAGTCGAGGTAGGCGTCCGACCAGTCGATGCCGGTGATCGAGTCGTCGGCGGTGTAGCCGGAGATGATGACGTCGGCCTTGCCGGCGATGAGCCGCGCCGGGAGATCCGAGTACTTGCCGGCGACGATGACGACATCATCGACTCCGATGCGCTTGGCGACTGCCTTGGCGATCGCGTAGTCGAAGCCTTCGTAGCGGTTGCCCTCCTTGAAGAGCATCGGAGGAGTTCCAGGCTCCGCGGCGACGCGCAGCACCCCGGCGTCGATCACCTTCTGCAGGGAGTCGTCCTGCTGAGCAAGCGCTCGATCCGCTCCGGAGAAAAAGAAAGCAAAAGCTCCAGTAAAGGAAAGAACCAGAGCGGCGGATTTGGTTTTCACGGTCGATCTCCTCGTCGGAAAGTTGGAACTTCCGTTGGAACTTCGTGTACTGCCTTCGAGCCGCTCCCAGGGACGGGGTCCTGCGCTCCGCAGGAGCGCAACGCGGCGCCGGGAGTGGCAACGCAAGAGACGGCGGACGTCAAGCGCGGCCCCTTGTTCGAGCTTTTTTGCTTTCAGAAGCGCCCACGCACATGGCAACGGTCCGCGCGGCGCTAGGACTGCGACTTCGCGCAGCGGAAGCCGAGGCTCGAGCTGCGGTCGGTGGGGGACTTCGGGATCCTGTTGTAGGTGCGTCCGTCGGCGAGCTCCCAGGAGTCCCAGGAGCCGCCGGCGACGAGGCGCAGGTCGGGTTCGTCTTCGCTCGCCGAAGCGGTCCACTCGCTGACGTTTCCAGCCATGCCGAGGACGCCATAGGGGCTCTTGTCGCGGGCATAGTGGCTGTCGGTCACCGGCCACGTCGGGATCTGCTTCGCGGCGCCGGTCTTCTCGTCGTGGCGGTCGGCGCCGAGGATATTGACCGTCGCGGGGTCGAGGACGTTGCCGGTGGGATAGGAGCGTCCGTCGGTGCCGCGGGCGGCCTTCTCCCATTCGACCGCGGTCGGCAGGCGTCCGCCCGACCAGCGGCAGAAGTTGGCGGCGTCGTTCCAGGCGACGAAAACCACCGGGTTCTCGCCGTGGCCCGAGAGGTAGGAGCGATCTTCCCAGTAGGAGGGCAGCTCGCGCGGTCCGCAGGCGCTGCCGCGCGGGCAGGCTTCGAGAAACTCCGCGTAGCGCCCGTTGGTGACCTCGGTGCGCTCGATCGAGAAGGCCGGTACGTCGATCTCGGTCTGATCGGTGCCAGCGGCGAAGAGGCCGGCTGGGATGCGGATCCAGGGCTGGTTCGACGCCGCCTTCTCGGCCGTCGCCGGAGCGGGCGTGGAGCTCTCGGCGGGCTTCGCGTCCTGCCGGCTTTCGGGCCGGGTTTCGGCTCCAGGAGCGGCTTTCGGCCGATTCCAGGGCAGCTGCTCGGGCGGGACGAACCGGTAGACCGCGGTCCCGACCAGGCCGAGGCCGATGAGAAAGAGGAGGAGCTTGCCTAACGGCGTCAACTTCATCGTGGGTCTCCTGGGTCCGGTGCGGCAACGACGACGGCTTCGGGCGCGGCGCGCCGTCGTCCGGCGATGCTAGATCAGTTCTGCGGCGGCGGGAAATATCTTCCCTGGATTGAGAATCCCCAGCGGATCGAGCGCCTGCTTGATCGCCCGCATGGCGGCGATCTCGGCCGGGGCCAGAGCGAGGCCGAGGAGCTGTCGCTGGACGAGTCCGATGCCGTGCTCGCCGGAGATCTTGCCACCGAGCGCCACCACGGCGCGGAAGAGCTCCTCTTCGGCCCGGTCGCGGCGCTCGACCCAGAGCTCGGGGGAGAGATCGCCACGCAGGAGGTTCACATGCAGATTGC
>JBDSRU010000058.1:0-15188 GCA_039929145.1 Thermoanaerobaculia bacterium | reverse complement strand
ACCATTTTCGCCAGGCCGTCGTCGCGCAGGAGCCAGAGGTCGCCGTCGGCGAGCGCCATCGATCGCACGCCGGAGGGCGCCGGGTGGGCCGCAGGCGCGAGGGCGATCGGACGGAATCGCGCGCCGGGAGCCGTCGCATCGAGCTCGTACAGGGCGTCGCGGGTTCGCGCCACCACCCGCCCGGCTGCAGCCGCCAGTTGTTCGACTCGCCGTTCTCCCAAATCCACGATGCGCTCGAAGTGCATCGGGACGCCGGTCACGGCGCCCCCGAGGCTCTTCGTGCTCTCTCCCGCTCCACGTTGGCGCTCGAAAAGGCCGCGTTCGGTGGCGACGAACAGGCGCTCGCCGGAGGTGACCATCGCGAGGACGGTAGGCAGCTCCGAGGGCAGCGCCTCGAAAGAGCTGCCGCCGTCCGGCGAACGGTAGATTCCGGAGGCCGGACCGGCATGCACGACCGCGGCGAACAGATGCGCCCCGTCCTGGTCGAGCGCCGCGACGCGCAGGTTCCGCATCGCGACTGGCCGGGCGCGGAAATTCTCTCCGCCGTCCATCGAGCTCCATATACCCGACCCTTCCGTGCCGATCAGAATCCGTTCGGGGTGCGCCGGATGGTAGGCGATGGCCAGCACCGCCAGCGACCCAGGAGTCGTCCGCCGGAACGACGCACCGCGATCGGTGGACAGAAAGGCGCCGGCGACGGTGCCCGCGAGGAGCCGCTCGCCCGGCAGCACCGCGAAGCTGGGCGTCCGCCGCTCGGTAAGGCCGGTCTGGAAACGCGTCCACTTGTCGCCCAGTGCGTCTCCCCTGTAGACCCAACCGCAGGTCGAGGCCCAGAGCTCGCCCGGCCGCTCGGCCGAGGCGTGAAGGGAGAAGACATCGGTGTCGAGAATCATGCCGTCGAAGACCCCGCGCCACGTGCGGCCGCCGTCTGCGCTGCGATAGGCCTGACGCCAGGTGCCGGCGACCACCACCCGTGGATTCTGGCGGTCGACGTGCAGGCTCGAAACGTGGATCAGGCCGGGAAGATCGCGGCCCACGGCACGGAAAGTGAGGCCGGCGTCATCGGAGATCTCGACCCCGGCGCGGGTGCCGGCAATGAGCCGGTCCCGCACTCCCGGAACGGTCGCCAGAGCGTAGACCTGGGCCTCACCGGTCGAACTTCCGAAACGCACCGTCCAGGTGGCGCCAAAGTCGTCCGAGAAGGCCGCCCGGCCGCCGCCCCAGATACCCCAGAGCCCGGCCCAGAGACGGCCCGGACGGTTGTCGTCAAAAAGCAGGGTGCCGACAACCCAGCCCGGAAACGGGATCTCGACGCCGGCGTTGCGGAAGCTCGCTCCGCCGTCGTCCGTGAGGTAAACGTGCCCTGCCGAGGTGCCCGCGAACGCCCGGTCCGGGTTGGCAGGATCGAAGACCAGGCTGCGGATGTCCGCACCATAGAGCGGCACAGGATGCAGATCGAGCTTCGCCGCGGAGAGCGTCGCAGCGACGAGACCGAGGAGGATCGCAGCCAGGCCGGACCGCAGGCGCTCCCGGAACGTCATTCGCTGCCCGAGCCGGCGGGGCTCTTGGCGGTCGCCGCCTTGGCGGTGGAAGGCGTGGAGCTCCCCGGCGACGACTCCGAGGACGAGCTGCTGGCGCCGCCACCGCCAGGAGTTCCCTCCCCGGAGGACTTCGCCGAGCCGGCTTCGCTGCTCTTCTCGCCCGCACTGTCGGCGGCTTTGTCGGCGCCGCCGCGCGGCGACGTGCCCTCTGTTCCGCCCGTCTTCTTGGCGTAGTCGGTCAGATAAAAGCCGCTGCCCTTGAACTGAAAAGAGGGTGCCGAGGGGAGTCGGCGCATCGGCGCGCCGCACTTCGGACAGGCCACCTCCGGCAGGTCGTTGAAGCGCTGCAGAATTTCATCGCGCTCACCGCACGACTCGCAGAGATATTCGTAAAGCGGCATCTTTTCGACCTCGTTCGACCTTGTCCTGAGTCAACCTTCGGAACGCAGCTTGATCCTGATGACGCCCGGCGCCGCCACCGGGTCGGCCGCTCCGGCCGTGCGAATCAGCTGGAGCACGGTGTAAGCGTAGAGCAGACGGGCGTTCTCCTGCGGCGCCAGGGGCCCCTTGGTGGCGAGCGCATAGAGCGTGCGCTTGCCGTCGACCAGAGAGAGGAGCTTGTACTCGTCGGCATCGAGCGCGATGTCAATCAGCTCCTCGGCCTTGTAGGACGGACAGAACAGCGTCTCCTTGCCACCCATCCGGGTGACCAGCGACTTGGCGTTCGCCGCGCGCTTGACTCCCTGAACGACCACCTGGCGCAGGGGGATCTGGATGCGCACCATCCCGCTCGTGTCGAGGGCGCCGATCTTGAACGAGACATGGCCCTCTTCCCAGGCGAAGAGGCTCCAAACGATGCTCTCGACCTGCTCCCGGATCGCCTGAAAAACCTGCGACGGAGCGAGCGTACCGAGCTCGATCAGCAGTTCCCCCAGTCGCCGGCCGCCCGAGGCGTGCTTCGCCATGGCAGTCCGGAACTCCGCCTCCGAGATCTTGCCGGCCCGGCGCAGATAGCCGCCGAGGCTGTCCGCGAGGTCCGACGACGATGCGTGCACGACGTAGCCGTTTTCGAGGAAGATGCGTTTGGTGACATCGCCAAGCACAGCCTCGATGACTCCTGCGACTCGCGCTTGATGAATGATCGCGAGCATCTCCGGCAGTGCCGTATGGCGCAGATCGCCGCGATACTGAGGGGTGTGTTCCAGAGGGCGCTCCATCGAAGCCTGGATCCTACCGTACCCGTCGAAAGGCGCCGCAGCGCGCTCCCGGGCGCGGTGGAGAGTTGCCGCTCCTGCGGCGCTCTGATAGGACTGGGCGCATGATCGACCCGGAAGCCGCCTGGGAGGCGCTTCTCCCTCATCTCCGCGCGCTTCCCGCCGAGCGCATCGAGCGTAGCGCGGCCGCTGGTCGCACGCTCGCTGCCCCGCTGCTCGCCACCACCGACCTCCCACCTTGCGACCTCTCCGCGCTCGACGGCTTCGCGCTCGCCGGCGAGGCCGGAGCCGAGCGCGGCTATCCGGTTGCCGGAACCCGCTTCGCCGGCGACTCGCTCGAGAACGTCCTCTCACCCCTCGCTCCCGGCAGTGCGATGCGCATCATGACTGGCGCTGCCATCCCGGCCGGGGCCGATCGCGTGGTGGGAGTCGAGGAAACCGCCTGCGAAGGCGGGTGGATGCGGACCACGGTCGCGGTGCCCCCCGGCGCCGCCATTCGCCGTCAGGGCGAGGTGGTGCGCCGCGGCGCCGCTCTCCTGCCGGCGGGGACGCTCCTCACTCCGGCGGCGCTCGCCCTGCTCGCCAGCCAGGGGATCGGCGAGGTGACGATCCACCGCCCGCCGCGCCTCGCCCTGCAGCTGACCGGCAACGAGATCGTGCCGCCGGACGAGACTCCCGGCCCCGGCCAGCTGCGTGACTCGCACAGCGACTTCCTGCTCGCCGAGCTCGCGCGGCTGGGGCTGCCGGTGCGCTCGCTGGGGATCGCACGCGACGAGCCAGAGGCCTTGGCGGCGAGTCTCGAGCGCGGTCTCGTCGGTACGGACGTCCTGCTCTGCTGCGGCGGCGTGTCGATGGGCGAGGCCGACTTCCTCGTGCCGGTCCTTGCCCGCTTCGGCTGCGAGACGCTCTTCCACGGCGTCGCGATCCAACCCGGGAAACCGCTCCTCGTCGCGCGCCGGTCCCACACCGAAGGCGTCCAGCTGATCTTCGGTCTGCCGGGAAACCCGGCCTCGGTGATGGTCGCCTGGTGGCTCTTCGTGCGGCCGGCGCTGGCGCGGCTGATGGGCTCCGCCGCGGGTTTCTGGACGACGGCGCTGCCTGGGAAGCTCACTGCGCCGCTCGGCGGCGGCAAGCGGCGCGATCGCTTCGTGCCGGCGACCTGGCGGCTCGACGCCGGCCGGCCGCTCCTTACCCCGATCTCGCCGCAGGGCTCACACGACCTGCTGGCCTTCGGACAGGCGACAGCGCTTCTGCGCGTCCGTGCCGGCGCTGCTGCGACCCCCGCCGGCGCGGACTGCGAGTGGCTGCCTCTCGACGGCTGAAAAGAGAAAGGCGCCGGCAAGCCGGCGCCTCGTGGGCGTTTGATTTGGCGGAAGCGCATGGGAATCGAACCCACCCCCGTCGCCGCAACCGGCGCCGGACTACGGTTTTGAAGACCGCGAGAGGCACCAGCCCCCGAGCGCTTCCAGGAAGAGTCTAGTCTGGCTTTTTGGGCTCTACCTTCTTCTTTTCTTCCTTCTTCGGCGGCTCGACCGGCAAGGGCTTCCGCGGGAACGGTCCGTCGAGCATTGCCGCCTGGTAGAGGAAGCTCGCCATCACCACCGCCGCCTGTTTCATGTCGGCGGGATCGAGATGCTCGTAGGTGTCGATGTTCGAGTGGTGGGTCCGCGTCCCGTAGTCGCGCCCGTCCTGGATGAACTGGAAGCCGGGGAGGCCGACACCATCAAACGACACATGGTCGGTCGAGCCGGTGTTCTCCATCGTCACCGTGGTGACGCCCAGGTCCTCGAGCGGCTCGATGAACCGTTCGAACAGCATCTTGGCGCCCAGATTCTCCTGGGCGTAGATGCCGTGGACCTTGCCGCCGCCGTTGTCGAGGTTGAAGTAGGCCGCGAGCCGGGCGTGCTCCGCTTTCGGCGAGATCGGGAAGGTGGGTTTCCGCCAGCGCGCCGGCAGCGCGAGCTCGGCTTCGTCGGTCGACTCCGGCCGGCTGGCGAAATGCTCGGCGACGTAGGCGCGCGAACCGAGGAGGCCCTGCTCCTCGCCGCTCCACAGCGCAAAGCGTATGGTCCGCTTCGGCTTGAGTCCCAGCGCCTTGAGAATCCGCGCCGCTTCGAGCACCACCGCCGAGCCAGCGGCATTGTCGGTCGCGCCGGTGCCACCGTGCCAGGAGTCGAGGTGCGCGCCTGCCATGACGACTTCGGCGTTCTTGTCGCTGCCCGGAATCTCGGCCAGGGTGTTCCACGACATGGGCGATTCGCGATGAAACTTCGCCGCGATGTCGATCGCGAGCTCGACCTTCCCGTCCGCTTCCAACAGCCGGAGGATGCGTTCGTAGGGCTCGACCGCCATGACCAGCGCCGGAACTCCGAGCGGCTGATTCGACAGTCCCTGCCCGATGCCGCCCATGACGCGCACGACGCCGTTCTCGAACGACGAAACCTCGACCGTTGCGACGACCCCCTCGGCGACCAGCTGGTCGGCAATCTTGAGCCAGAGCTCCCGGCGCTTGCGCGACTTCTCGCGCCACGAGTCGGCCTCGTGGTCCGACGGGATGTCGAAGTCGGCGAGCGCGTCGAGCTTCGCCGCGTCGTAGCGCGCAAAGACCGGCTCCGTCGGGTCCTTCACCTCCGGCGTCTTGCTGAGGAACAGGATCTTGCCGGCGAGCTCGCCCTTGTGCGCCTCGAGGTCCTCGACCTTCTCGAGCTCGAGGAACATCGCCTGGCCGGTCGCGATCCCGGTCGTCCCCGGGGTCCAAGCTTTCGGCAGCGCTGCGAGGATCGCGGGCGTCGGCTGGGTCATCCGGACCTCGGCGCGGGTGAAGCTCCAGCCCTCGCCGAACTCCCACGGTTCGAGGTGGGCGTTGGCGAGCCCCCACTCGCTGAACTTGGCGAGCGTCCAGTCGTTCGCCGTCTTCATCTGCGGCGAGCCGGTCAGGCGCGCTCCGATGCTATCGGTGAGGTGCCCGACGATCGCCATGACCTGCGAGCGGCGAAAGCCCTCGTCGCGGATGCGACCGAGCGCCTCGTAGTCGGCGGGCGGTGAGGCTTGGAGCAGCGGCGTCAGGCCGAGCAGAGCGGCGCTGGCGAGGATCGGGACCGTGGCACGGCGCATCGGGAAAATCTCCTTTCGAGTCGAAACGGCGGATTCCAGTCCGCAGGTCAGGTCACCCTGCCGAGCAGGCTTTCGGAGCGGATCGCCCGGCTGTAGATCATACCGACGTGGTACCAGTGAAGCAGAAAGGCCTCGTGTGCGGCGCGCTTCGCCCACCCGATGGAGCCGCGAGCCGGCGGGCACGCGACGGCCGGCGAGAGCAGGACGTCGAGCTTCAGGCCGCGCGCGAACGTCGCAGCGCGCGCCAGATGGAGCGGATCGGAGACCAGGATGAGCCGCTTCCAGCCCTCTCGGCGCAGCGTCTCGCGCACGTTGAAGAGGTTCTCGAGGGTGTGGCGGCTACCGTCCTCCACGAGCACCGCGTCTCCTGGGAGACCCTGCTCGAGGAGCCACTCGCGCCCCGCTTCAGCCTCGCTCACCCGGCTGTCTCCGGTCACGCCGCCGGAGACCAGGATGCGTTGGGCCCAGCCTTCGCTCCTCAGGCGAGCGCCGTGCGCGAGGCGCTCCCGGAAAACCGCCGTCGGCCGGTTGTCGCGCAGCTCGCGCCCCAGGATCAGGATCAGGTCGGCCGGCGCCCGCTCGTCCAACCGCGCTTGTCCAAGCACGGTGCGCAGCCGGTAGAGCACCGGCAGACCGAGACCGCAGACTGCGGTCAGCATGGCAAGGGTGATCGATGTCGGGCCGCCGGGACCCATGTCCCGCCACAGCTTGAAGAGCGACCGTCTCATGGGCGAGAGTCTTTTCGCGCGGCGCGTTTTCGAGGAACAGGCCGGAGGCGGGCCGCGCCAGGCTCCCAGGTGAAACGCGTCAGGTCGACGCGGCCCAGGAGGCTGAACAGCACCCCCTCCTCTTCGAGCAGGTGACGCTGAAAACCGTCTCTCCCCGGTTCGCGGCGCAGGCTGACCTCGCCGCGCGCGTTGATCACCCGCTGCCAGGGCAAGGCGGTCTCCTCGGGAAGCGCGGCGAGCGCGTAGCCGACCTCGCGCGCGTTGCCGGGAAATCCGGCGAGCGCCGCGATCTGGCCGTAGGTCGCAACTCGTCCCGCGGGGATCTGCTCGACGACGCCGTAGTAGCGCCGCCAGCGACTCTCGGTCTTCTCCGGCTTCACTCGCTGCCGCGCAGCCGCCCGAGCTTCAGACGCAGGATCTCTTCGCCCGAAAGGTCGCGCCGGTTGTCGACCAGCGCCCGCTCCCAGGAGCCGTAGTAGGGATTGGGCAAGAGGATCCAGCTCTTCTGCCAGCGGGAGGCGTGCAGCTCGGCGAGCGCGACGCGCTCCTCCGGCTGCGCCCGCGCGCCGCTCACGAAGTCGCCCAGGTCGTCGCCGACCAGCAACAGGATCCGGAAGGAGCGCGCCACCTCGGCGCGGCGCGACGATTTCTCGGAGGTCCAATCGGGACGTTCCCCCGGAGTCAGCACGGTGTCTCGATCTGGCGCCAACGGGAAGCCGAGCGCAGCGAGATTTTCCCTCGTCTTCTCCTCCAGGAGCGCGGCGCGATTCGTGACATAGAAGACGGTCACTCCGCGCTCGGCGGCGTAGCGGGCGAACTCGAGCGCTCCCGGCAGCGCGGCGGCGCGGGCGCGCTGCACCCAGGCGTTCCAGGTGACCGCCTCGTAGCGCCCGCCGGCGCGAATCCGGTCGGCCTCGTACGGCGAGTTGTCGAGCAGGGTCTCGTCGACGTCGGCGACGATTGCCGGCGGCAGGTCGGCGTACTCGCCCTGCTGCTCGAGCGCCGCTGTCGCAGTGCGATCGGCGAGCGCGAGGTCGAGCTCCGCGCGGGCCCGGACGAAGGACGCGAGAGCCAGCGCCCGATATTCAGCCGAGCTCTGCACCCATAGGACTCCGCCCAGCCGGTCGTCGCTCGGCGCCACTTCGGCCGGAGGAGTCACGCCGGGAGCCGCCACGGCGGTTGACGGAGGGGCGCCTAGCGCCTCGGGTGCGATCTGAGGGGCTGGCGCGGACGAAGCGCCTGGCGGAGCCGGTGCGGGCGGCGCCGTCCTCGCCTCGGGCACCACGAAGGGACGGCAACCGACCATGGCCCCGATGGCCCCAAGGCCCCCCATGGCCAGGAAAAGGATCAGACTGGACCACCGCTGCGCCATCAACTCCTCCGAAGGACGAAAGTCCGGCGCACTCTACCCGGATCCGCCTGCGGGCGGCACCGCAAAATCGAGCTCGGTCAGCTGCAGACGATGGTCGCTGATCCGGGTGGTGCGCAGAGTGTAATCGCGCACTGCGAGTCGCGGACCGACGATGGTCTGGTCGATGGCCAGAAGGGGCAGCGCCGCCGGCCAGGTCGACGACCAGCCGAAACCCGCGGCGTCATAGGCGTGGCGGAAGCCGGCGGGAAGGCGGGCGAGAGCGCGCGAGCGCCGAGGGGCGTTGAAGTCGCCCAGGACGAGATCGGGCTCGTGGCGTTCGATCATCTCGACGACGCGCGCGAGCAGCGGATCGCGCGGCACCCGCGGCGAGGAGATGACGTTCACCGCCAGCACGCCGAGCGTGCGTCCGGCGACCGGCCACCGTACCAGAGCCACCTGCAGCTCGCTTTCGCGCGCCAGCCATTCGACCTCGAGCGGCGCTTCGCGGGTGAAGATCGCCATGCCGCCGACCGGCGTCAGCCGCAGCCCGCCGCCAAGCTGGTGTTCGAGCTCCTGCGGCGGCTTTCCGGGCGCCTCGGAGAGCAGCACCAGATCGGCCTCGAGCGGCCGGAGCAGCGCCGCAGCCCGTTCGACACCACGCGGAAAATCGGCCACGTTCCAGGCGACGACCCGCAGGTCGGCGGTACCCGCAAGCGGATGGCTCCGCGGTAGCCAGCGGTTCTCGAACGCCAGGACGGCTGCCACCGGTGCGAGCGCGAGCGCGAGCAGGAGCATCGCTCGCCGCCGCCGGCGGCGCAGAGCTTCGAAGGCCGCAAGCAGGAGGAGGGCGCCGAGAACGAGCGCTGAAGGCAGATAGAACGCCCAGGCCGTAACCAGCGTCAGGTCGCGGAAGAGCTGGCCAACGGCCCAGACCGCGAACAGGCATAAACCGAGCGTCCTGCCGAACGGCAGCGCAGCGGTGCGGCGGGCCGGACGGCCCGTGCTCATCTCACCCTCCCGCGACCCCGTCCCGTCGTTGCGTCGCCCTGCTCCCTGGACGCTCAGACGGTCTTGAAGAGATACCAGCCGTCAGCGATCGGCTCGACATAGATGAAACTCTTCGGAGTCATCTTCGGCACCTGTGCGCCCGGTCCTGCACGCAGGTACCCGACCTGGTTCTCGCCGTCGCCGCCGACGATGAGTGCGACGCAGCCTTCGCAGTCGCGATACTTGCGGATCGCGGCGCCGAGGGTCAGGGCGCGCAGCTGTTGCGCCAGGCCGTTCGCCTTCTCGGGCGTGACCGCTCCGACCGGGGCGGCCTTGCCGTCGAAGTTCACGACCTCGAGTGTGTTCAGGGCGGCGAACTCCTTCGCCAGCGCATCGAAGAGCGGCTTCTGGGCGACGAAGTGGTTTTTGAGCTCAGCGTCCGCGGCGATCGTCAGGTGGGAGCGATCGAGCTCCTGCACACCGAGCACGTTCAACCGGCCGGCGATCGCCGCCTTCTCCGCGGCAACCAGGGTCTCGAAGAAACGCGCGCCGAGGGTCAGAGTGCGGATCGCCTCGAGCTTGAAGGTGCCCGCTTCGAGTCTCAGGTAGGCGTACCATTCCTTGGTCACGTTGCTGTCCGTCATCGTGACCCCGAAGATGACGTGCCCACTGTCGCGCTCGAGGACGCGAGTGGTGACCGTCACCGAGGCCGGGACGATCGAGCCCAGGGTCGGGGAGCTCTTGTAGAGCTCAGCGAACTCCCCGGTCGCGAAGCGAGCGAGCTCCGGGAAATCCTTCTGCCTGAAGAACTGATCGACGATCCACTCCGGAGTGCCGACCGCCGGCGCCGCTGCTGCCGCCGCTGCAGGCGTGACTGCAGGCGGCGGAGCCGCAAAGGCTACGGCGAATTGGGCCGCGGCCGCGAAAACGAAGCTGCATCCGGCGCCAAGCGCCAGGCGGGAGGGGAGGCGGAG
This sequence comes from Thermoanaerobaculia bacterium, assembly GCA_039929145.1. Classification (GTDB taxonomy): domain Bacteria; phylum Acidobacteriota; class Thermoanaerobaculia; order Multivoradales; family JAGPDF01; genus JAGPDF01. The sequence goes on along the minus strand of JBDSRU010000058.1, from coordinate 5,279 downwards.
CGAAACTCTCATGGCGCAATGCTAGTCCAGAGTGCGCCTCGCTGTCAGAGCAGGGCGAGCAGACGGGCTTCAGCCCGCGCCGCTCGTAGCGTCGACCGGCTCCTCCCCCAAGGCCTTGGCCTCGTCCGCCCTGGCCTTGCTCCCGAACCAGGGCAGGAAGCTGACGAACGCCTCGCTCGCGAACTTGGCGAAGCAATAGCCCAGCGCCCACAGCTGCAGGGGCGTCAGGGACGCATACCGAAAGGCCTCGAGGAGGTTCGAGGCGCCGTAGAGCAAGAGAAGCGCCGCCACCGGAGTCAACCACAGCAGGCGCGCCCGCAACCGCTTCCAGCCTTCCTTCCGCGCGCGCTGCGCGAGGAATTCGCTTGTGCGTTTGACGCCCGTTCCGAGACCGATCGCCAGAGCGAAGAAGGGCAGGACGAACGGGATTCCGCCGAGGAAGAGCGTCAGCCAGCGCGCTCCGGCGTAGAAACCCGGTGTGCTCATGAAGTAGCCACCGCGCGCCTTCCAGTGCAACCCGTCGCGGACGGCGTCGACGCCGGCGCCCACCAGGGTGATCGCGAGCGGCCAGACGATTCCGCTGTGCCGCAGGGTCAGCCAGGGATCGCGCGCCGCCGCGACGAGCTCCGGCCACGAGCCGAGCAACGCGCCGAGGAAGATGCCGTAGACCCCGGCGAGCCAGATGAGAGCGAAGAGCAGCACGCCGAGTTTCGCCGCGAGCGGGCGCGGCTTCTCCATCCGCGCCGACATTGGCACGAAGAGCATCTGGACGTTGGCGATCGCCGTGAGGAGCAGCGCTTCGAGCAGTACAAGGAGCACGAGATCGAACGGCTGCATCCTGCCGGTCCAGAGCAGCCGGAGAACGCAGGCGTTGGCCGCCAGCACGCCCGCCCCCTGCGCCACACGGTCGAGCGGTGCACCGACCGGATAGCGCGCGAGGAGCGCGTCCCACTCGGCGATCGAGGCCCGCTTCGCAGCTTTCGAACCGGAAGAGAGGGTCCGGCGCTGCGAGGTGGCGGACTTTCGAGGCACGCTGAAGTCTACTTCCCGAAGGCTTTGGCGCCGGATACCGGTGCCGCCCCTCGCTTCATCCTTCCGGGTCCGGCTCGCGGCCGGGCAGGCGTATCGCGAGCACGCGCTCTGCTTCGGCACGCAGCACCGGACAGTCGAGGCCGTCGGTAGAAGCCTCGGGCCGATGCCGGCAGAGGGTCGTGAATTCGCTCCCGGTGCGAAAGCTGCCTCGCCGGCCCAGGATGGCGTAGGGCAGCCTGAAGGCACACTCCGGACACGCGATCCACTGCACGCTCACGGCCGGGGCTCCGCTTCAGGAACGCTCGAGGATGCCTGCCGGGCTGCGGAGCGCGCCACCGTCAATCCGTCTCCGGGAGGCCATCGAAGAAGTCGACTTCCCCGGTCTCGAGCGAGTACTCGGCCCCCACCACCAGCAGCCCGTCGCGCTGAATCAGCTGTTCCAGAAGCTCCGAACCGTGGCGCAGTTGATTCGCCGAGACCCGGATGTTGGCCCGCACGGCCTCGCGCACCAGCGCCGGAGGATCCTGCCGGAGCTCGGTCGCGAGCAGCGCCTCCACCGACGGCCGGACCCGGTCGACGATCGAGCGCAGGGCCCGCGACTGGGTCGAGCTCGGGCGCTGCAGCTCTTCGACGGTGGCCAGCACGGCGCCGCACTGCGAGTGTCCAAGCACGACGACGAGGCGCGTGCCGTAGCGCGCCGCGGCGAATTCGACGCTGCCGACCTGCGAGGAGGCGACGATGTTGCCGGCGACGCGGATGACGAACAGGTCACCCAGGCCTTGATCGAAGACGATCTCCGCCGGAACGCGCGAGTCGGAGCAACCGAGCAGGATCGCGAACGGCTCCTGGCCCGAGGCGAGCTCATGGCGCCGGGCCGGACTGCTCGCAGAGTCGTGGTGCCGGGCGTCGGCGACGAAACGCCGGTTGCCGGCGCGCAGCCGTTCGAGGGCTTCGAGCGCTTTGGTCATCGTCGGGAGTCTGACACTTTCCACTTCCCTCCGGCGCTCATCTGCCGTCATACCGGTCCGTCCCCGGTCGCGGCGTAGACGGTGGGATCGTGAAGCTCCATGAAACTTGCCGGCGTCGCGAGCGGAGTGAATCCGTACTTCGCGTACAGGCCGTGAGCGTCGCGGGTGGCGAGCATGAAGCGCCGCAGCCCCTGCAATTCGGGATGGGAGGCGACGGCGTCCATCAGGACTCTCCCCAGTCCGCGCCCGCGATGCGAGTCGAGGACGAAGACGTCGGCGAGATAGGCAAACGTCGCGCGGTCGGTGATGACGCGCGCGAAGCCGATCTGGCGTTCGTCCTCGTAGAGCCCGAAACAGACCGAATTCCGGATCGAACGCTCCATCACGGCGAGCGGCAGGCCGCGTGCCCAGTAGCTCGCGGCGAGAAACGAGTGAACGACGGCGCGATCGAGTCGGGCGGGATCGCAATCGACGACCGGCGACGCCGGCCGAGGCGCCTCCTCCGCTTCCACCTCCCCGAGCGCCAGGTCGGCCGCCGCGAAGGCATGCAGACGGGCGGTGTCGAAAAGCGGAACCTCGGCGTCCGCCGCGCCGACGAGCAGCGCGAGCTCGGTGCAACCGAGAATCACCGCTTCGGCGCCCGCGGCCACGAGACCGGCGATCACCCGGCGGAGCTCGGCCCGCGACTCCGCGAGAACCTTTCCACGGCAGAGCTCGTCGAAGATCACGCGGTGCAAGAGCTCGCGCTCGTCCGCTGGTGGGGTGAGCACGCGCAGGCCGTGGCGGTCGAGCAGTCGGTCGCGATAGAACTCCTGCTCCATGGTGAAGCGCGTGCCGAGGAGCCCAACGGTCGAGAGGCCGGCGCTGCGAATCGCCTCTCCGGTCGGGTCGGCGATATGCAGGAGCGGAATGCGAACCGCGGCCTCGATCGCGGGCGCCACGATGTGCATCGTGTTCGTGCACAGGATCAGGATCTCCGCCCCCGCGCGCTCGAGGGCGGCGGCCGCGGCGGCAAGGAGCTGCCCCGCGGCCGCCCAGTCGCCGGCGCGCTGCAGAATCTCGATCTCCTGGAAGTCGACACTCCACAGCACGAGTTTCGCCGAGTGCAGTCCGCCGAGCCTTTCCGCGACCCGGGCGTTGATGTCGCGGTAATAGGGAACCGTCGACTCAGCACTCATCCCACCGAGAAGACCCAGGAGCTTCATCGCGCCTTTGCCGTGGCTTCCTCGCCACCCTTTCCGCAGCGCTCCGGGCTCCAACCATTGTCGATCCAGTGCCAGCGCGTCTGACGACCGCGACGCTCCATCAGCCGATCTCGCCGCGCAGCGCCTGGCCCGTGGTGAGGTAATGGTTCAACCGGGTCTCCCATTCGCGCATGAACCCGAGATAGAACTCGGCCGTGAAGCCGGCCACGAACCGGTCGCCTTCGGGTCCGAGGCTGGTGTGGGTGTAGACGATCGCCGCCTCGCAACCGTCCGCGCTGCCGGTGAGCTGGATCGTGAGCCGGCAGGCGGTCACGCCCGGGGTGATCTTGAGCATCTCCACGAAGCCGGTGTCCGGCTCGTGCCGGGTGACGTACCAGATGGCGTCATGCGGCGAAGCCGCCGTGGTGAAGACGCAGTCGGCTTCGGCGACCCCCGAAAGAGTTGCGACCGAGAGCGGATCCCAGCCGTCGAGCCAGTCGGCTTCCCGCACCGGACACAGCAGCGGGAAGACTTCCCGCGGCGAGGCGACGAGGTGCTGCACGTAGCGGTGACGGACGCGGTTCGGCCGCTCGACTTTCATGCGAAAGATCCTCTCACCGGCGCTCTGCCGCGGAGGCGCTGCTCACGATCCCGAACCAGCCTTTGCGCCGCTCCTCCTCGAGGCGGGTTTCGAGGAACTCCCAGAGCGCCGGGCAGCCGGCACGGATCTGCGGCGCGACACGAGCCACAACGCGCTCATGGCTGATGCCGTTCTCGCGCCAGCTCTGTCCGCGGTTCGCCAGGTTGAGCAGCACCGGCATCGCGCGATCGACCGCGTTCGCGAAGCGCGCTTCGGAAGTCTCGCCGGCCTCGAACTCCTCCCAGAGCTCCAGAAGGCCTGCCGCTTGCGCTCCGGGAAGCAGCCCGAAAATCCGCCGCACCGCGGCCAGCTCGTCGCGCTTGCGTTCGGCCCAGCCCCCTTCGATGTAGACCATCGTGTCGCCGGTGTCGATCTCGCCGACATCGTGCACGAGAAGCATCCGGATCACCCGGTCGAGATCGATCGCCGCCGCGGCATGCTGGGCGAGAGCGACGGCAGCAAGCGCGAGCTGCCAGCTGTGCTCAGCCGAGTTCTCGTAGCGCTCGAGACCCAGCGGCCTGGTCTTGCGGGTCACGCCCTTGAGCTTGTCGAGCTCGAGGACGAAGCCGACAATCGCCGCCATGCCCGCCGCTCCGGCCGACTTCTCAGACATCGGCTCTCCCCGCGGACGCGACGACGTTCGAACCGGAATCCGCCGCACTCGCGTTGGGGCGAAAGACACACCACAGGGAGGCGCCCTCGAGCTCGTCCGCACCGCGGAGCACGAAACCATTTCGGCGATAGAACTCGAGGCTCGCAGAGTTCGAGGTCTCGAGGTAAACCCCGCTCGAAAACGGGTCGCTTTGCGCGCGGCCGCAGAAGGCCTCGAGCAGCGCCTTTCCAGAGCCCGAGCCCTGCGCCGACGGATGGACTCCGAGGACACCGAGATAGTGATGAGGCGCCGCCGGCGCATGAGATCGCGCGAGCACCTCATAGGCATGCAGGCGGTCGGCGAAGCCCGGCGTCCCGGCCTCGAGACGGTCCCACTCCCCGGCGAACGGCTCCGGCCAGACAGGTCGTGAGGTGTCGTAACCCATCGCCGCGCCCAGCACCTTCTCGCCCTCCTTCAAGACGAGCGCCGGCATGCCGAGCGCCAGGCGCAGCCGGAGGAGCAACGAGAAAAACTCCCGCGAGGCGGGGGCGACTCCCAGCGGGTGGGTGCGAAAGAAATAGGCGATCAGCGGGTCGGCGCCGAACGCCGCCTCGAGAGCGAGCGCCGCAGCGCCGAGATCGCCCTCCCCGGCATCGACGATGCGCAGCGTCATCGTTCGTCAGCCGCGCGCACGGAAGCCCCAGAGGGCGAGGAGGGCGGCTCCCACGGCGCCGACGATCGAGACCGAGACGGGGACAGCCGTGGCGCCCACCTGGACGGGAATCTGCTGGACAGCACGCCACGCATGCGCGAGCGCGATGACAGTGAAGACGACTGCAGCTACGCGATGGAATCTCATGTCT
>JBDSRU010000057.1:0-3796 GCA_039929145.1 Thermoanaerobaculia bacterium | reverse complement strand
GGTGCCGGGCGAATTTCCGCATTTGGGGCCTCGGAGGTCGCGCGCTCCGGCACTCGGGGATGCGGAGTTGGCTCCTAACGAAGCTGGTCGCCCACTCCGCATCCCCGAGCGCCCTCGCTCCGCGGTGAGGCAAGAGTGAAAGCCAATTCAGCTTCTCTCACCGCTCTCCCGACGAGAGGGGTGGCCGGGCCGACGGCTCCCGCAGGGCCCGGAGCGCGCTCTTCAGCGCGAGGACCCTGTGGGATACGGACCGAGACAGGACCCCGAGCACGGACCCCAGCGACCACGAACGCCCCACCCGGAGCACGCCCACCGATTCGCGGGATAATCCATCCATGGCCCATACCCTCCTCATCACCGGCGGCGCCGGCTTCATCGGCAGCCACCTGGCGGAAGACGCGCTGGCGCACGGCGACCGCGTCGTCGTGCTCGACAACCTGTCGACCGGCAAGCGCGAGAACATCCCCGCCGGCGCCACGTTCTACCAGCGCGACATCTCCGATCCGGGGCTCGACGAGCTGGTCGCCGACGAGAAGATCGACGTGGTGAGTCATCACGCGGCGCAGGTGAACGTGCGGATCTCGATCGCCGATCCGACCGCCGATGCGCGTACCAACATCCTCGCGACACTCGATCTGATCTCCGCTTGCAAGAAGGCCGGCGTTCGCCGCATCCTCTTCGCGTCGAGCGGCGGCACGGTCTACGGTGAGCAGAAGGTCTACCCGTGCGACGAGGAGCACTCGCTCCACCCCACCTCGCCCTATGGCTGCGCCAAGCTCGCGATCGAGCTCTATCTCGACGCCTTCCGCGTCATGGGCGATCTCGACCCGATCGTCTTCCGCTACGCCAACATCTACGGTCCGCGCCAGGAGCCCAAGGGCGAAGCCGGGATCGTCGCGATCCTCGCCGAAAAGCTCCTCGCCGGCGACCAGCCGAGGATTTTCGACGACGGCGACCAGACCCGCGATTACGTCTTCGTCGGCGACGTGGCGCGCGCCCACCGCGCGGCGCTCGACCGCTGGACGCCGGGGATCTACAACGTCGGCACCGGGCGGGAGACATCGGTCAACGAGCTCTACGAAAGCATCTCGTCGCAGCTCGGCTCGACGATCCGTCCGCGCCACGAGCCACCGGTCTCGGCGGAACTGCGCCGCAACAGCCTCGACGCCGGCCGCCTCGAGCGCGCGCTCGGTGCGGCTCCGAAAACGCGTATCGAAGATGGCCTCGTGCTGACGCTCCCCTACTATCAGGGGCGGGCGATGAAACCCTCCGAACGGCCGCCAACGCAATGAGCCCTCTGCCCGAGCTTTTCGCGAACCTGCCGGCGGCCTTCGCTCAAAAGTTCGACTCTGAGCGCCCCTGGTCGCTCCTCGAAGATCCGCTCGAGGAGCTCCTCGCGGCGTTGCCGTCGGCGGCGATTCACGGACGCGTCCATCCCGGGGCGCATCTCATCGGCGACCGGATCGTGGTCGGAAAGGGCGCGCGCATCGCCCCGGGGGCCGTTCTCGAGGGCCCGATCTGGATCGGCGAAGATGTCGACGTCCGCGTCGGCGCCTACCTGCGCGGCGGCTGCTGGATCGGCGACGGCTGCGTCGTCGGCGCGAATGTCGAGATGAAGCGCGGCATCCTCTTCCCGGGCGCGCACTCTGCGCACCTGAACTACGTCGGCGACTCGATCCTCGGCCGCGATGTGAACCTCGGCGCCGGCGTCATCCTGTCGAACTTCCGCCATGACGGCAGCCCGATCGAGATCCCCACCGCGAACGACGCCCCGCGCCTCGCCACCGGCAGGCGCAAGCTCGGCGCCGTTCTCGGCGACGGCGTCGCCGTCGGCTGCAATTCCGTGCTGAATCCCGGAACGATCGTCGGCGCCCGGACGCAGATCTACACCGGCGTCCAGCTGAGAAGCGGGGTCTATCCGGCGGACAGCCTGATCAAGCTGCGGCAGCAGATCGAGGTCGTCGCGCGCCAGTCCTGACATTCCGGAACTTTTCCAGCACTTTTCCAGCACTTTTCCAGTACGAGTAGGGTTCGTGCGAGCCGCTGCTCCGATACGCCGACTCGCCAGTTGAGGCGGTGAGCAGGCTTTTCCGGAAAGGAGTAGCCTTGGCAGATAGAGGATCCGTCGATGCGCTCCGCTCACATGGCCGTTCTGCTGCTGCTCACCGTGGGCTGCGGCGGCGAGACGATTGGCACGGTGGCGACGGAGCCCTCGCACGTCGCGACGAAGCCCGGCGCGCCGGAGCCTGCCACCGGGTCCGCGGCGCCGGCGACGCCGCAATCTGAACCTGCCGCGGCGCCAGGCGGAAAACCCCCGGCGCCGCGCGCGACGCCGGCCGCGAAGGATCCGCACGTCGAAAACCAGACTGCGGCAGCGCCAGTATCGAGCGTAGCGTCTCCGGCGGTGCATGAGACGCCGACTTCCGGTCCCACGCCCGCCGTGACTCCACCCGTCGCGACGCAGCCCGCCGCGACCCAACCTGTCAGCGCGCAACCTGCCGATGCGCCCGCGGCACCCGCAGCGCCCGCAGCAGTTCCTGCACCGCAACCCATCGCCGCCGCGGCCGCTGCACCGGCTCCCGAGACTCCGGCCGTCGTAGAGTCGCCTGCCGCCGTTCCCGAGATGGACTTGAAAGCCCTCAAGGACCGACTCAGGCAGACCAAGGCCATTGGCCTCATGACCAAGCTCACCCTCAAGAACCAGGTCGACGATCTGATGGATCGGTTCCGCGAGCACTACAGGGGCAAAGCGATGCCGACGATGAAGGAGCTTCGCCGGTCCTACGACCTCTTGATGATGAAGGTGCTCTCGCTGCTGCAGGACGAGGATCAGCAGCTCGCGTCCGCCATCGTCGCGTCGCGCGAGGCGATCTGGGGCCTGCTCGCGGATCCGGTGAAGTTCGAGACTCTGCAAGGCTGAAAACGGGAGAGACCATGAACCGACTCACTCTGGCATTGGCAGGGGCGCTCGTCGCCACGGCATTCTTCGCCGTGCCGTCGATGGCCGCCGACGACGAAGATCTCAAGAAGGACCTGACGGCGGTGATCGCGCTCAACGGGCAACCGTGCGGTCAGGTCATCGCCGTCAAAGTGCGGGCCGAGAACGACTACGACGCGTCGTGCAAGGACGGGAACCAGTACCACGTCTACATGAACAAAGCGGGCCGGGTGGTGGTAGAGAAGGCGAAATAGGTGTTCGCCTCCCGGCACGGTTTGGGCTGCCTTGAGGTAGAGAAGGCCGCCGTTGAGGTGCCAGCCGAATTCCGGGTTCGGAGACTCAGCCGGGCGCGGCCTCACCGAGACGGAGCTTCGACCTTGCCTGGCATGTCGCTATGGAAATCGACTGGCACCTGTTCCCGCAGCGCCTCCTTCGGGCCCCTGGTGCGCGTGGAACTGAAAGAACGTGATCGCCAAAGCTTCATCGCCCTGGGTATTTTCTACGGAGTACTTCCTCCGCTTCCCGCGCGCTGCCGCACCGACTACGCTATGACCGATGCTCCATAAGTTCCTGGCGTCACAACACGAAGCCATCGTGGAGGGAGCGCGTGCGAAGCTCCTGGCTCGTTCCGCGCCCAGAGCCAGCGAAGCCGTGGTGAAAGACGGAGTTCCGCTCTTTCTCCGCCAGCTCGAGACCATTCTGCGGCGCGAGCAAACGACCACGGCTCGACCGCACGGAGTGGCGAAACTCGGGACCTCCTCCGAGATGTCGATCAGCGCGACCCGCCAGGGCGGCGAGCTTCGGCAGGCGGGTTTCACCATCGCCCAGGTCGTCCAGGGCTACGGCGATATCTGCCAG
>JBDSRU010000056.1:0-9707 GCA_039929145.1 Thermoanaerobaculia bacterium | reverse complement strand
TCGGCGGCGGCATGATCAAGATCGTCAACAACACCGTCCCCGCCGCCTTGAAGCGGCTGGGCTACGACAAGGACGAGATCCGCGCCATCGTCGAGTACATCGACGAGAGCGACACCATCGAGGGCGCGCCCTATCTGAAGGAAGAGCACCTGCCGGTCTTCGACTGCGCCTTCAAGCCGGCGCAGGGGAGCCGCTCCATCCACTACATGGGGCACCTGAAGATGCTCGCGGCGGTGCAGCCCTACATCTCGGGCGCGATCAGCAAGACGATCAACATGCCCGAGGACTCGACCTCGGAGGACATTCTGAAGGCCTACGTCGAGGGGTGGCAGATGGGCCTCAAGGCGGTCGCCATCTACCGCGACAACTGCAAGCGCAGCCAGCCGCTCTCCACCAAGAAGGACAAGAAGGAAGAGGTGGCCGTGGTGGTGCCGCTCCAGGAGCGCCGGGCCGTGCGCCGCAAGCTGCCGGACGAGCGGCAGGCGATCACCCACAAGTTCTCGATCAACGAGTTCGAGGGGTACATCACCGTCGGCCTCTATGAGGACGGCACGCCGGGCGAGATCTTCCTGGTGATGGCGAAGCAGGGCTCCACCATCTCGGGGCTGATGGATTCCCTGGCGACGGCGATCTCGATCGCGCTCCAGTACGGGGTGCCGCTGCAGACGCTGGTCGACAAGTTCAGCCACACGCGCTTCGAGCCCTCCGGTTTCACCAAGCACCCGGAGATCCCGATCGCCAAGTCGATCACCGACTACATCTTCCGCTGGCTCGCGTCCAAGTTCCTGAGCCAGGAGGAGAAGCAGGCGGCCGGGGTGATTCTCCGCGAGCCGGCGCCGGTATCGACGCTCGCCCCGGCGCCCGCTCTCGCCCAGTCCGACGCCTCCTCGGCCGCTTCCCGGCCGGCGGCGAAGGAGGCCGAGGGCGGTTCCCTTCTCACCTTCGTCAATTCGACCGACGCCCCGAGCTGCCATGAGTGCGGATCGATCATGGTGCGCAACGGTTCCTGCTACAAGTGCACGAATTGTGGCTCGACGAGCGGATGCAGCTGAAGTTGAAGTATTCCCACGCATGCAACGGGCAATTAAGCCCGATGCCATAGAGGAGGCTATCAACATGGCCACCAAGAAGGCGGCGAAGAAGCCTGCCAAGAAGGCTGCAAAGAAGACCGCAAAGAAGAAGAAGTAACTTCGCCGGCGCTCTGGCGCCGACCTAACTTTTCCGGGCGCTCCGTCGCCTGGCTTCTGATTCTGGTTAGTACCCACTGAGCCTGGCCGTGAGGCCTCGGCTCTTTTTTTTGTGTATCGTTCCATCCATGACCACATCCATACTTTCCGGCTTCGACTTCCGCGCCGCCGGGCGGCGGTTCTCGCGGGCCGCCCTGGCGGCGACGCTGCTGCTCGGAGGCTGCGGGCGTCCCGCGGAGCGCGCGGTCGTGGGCACCGAGCTCGCGTCGATGCCGCAGTTCTCGCTGGCTTCGCTCGGCGGCGCTCGCGTCGAAAACGCCGACCTCCTGGGCAAAGTGGTGCTGCTCGACTTCTGGGCGACCTGGTGCGGACCGTGCCATCTCCAGGCCGACATCCTCAAGCAGCTCTATCCCGGCGCGGCGGCACGCGGCGTGGAGTTCGTGGCAATTTCGAGCGGCGAAGATGCCGCGACGGTGCGTGACTTCGTCTCCCGCAAGCCATTTCCGTACGCCGTCCTCGTCGATCCGGAAGAGATTCTCGCTGGCCGGCTCGAAATCATGGCGCTGCCGACGCTCGTGGTGATGGATCGCCAGGGTCAGATCGCCTGGCGTCACACCGGAGTCGCCGATGCCGAGGCGATCGACGCCGCGTTGCGCGCCACCCTCGCGGCCACCGGAGGCTGAGGCGACTTGGAGCAGCTTTCCCTTCTCGAGCTCTTCGCCCAGCCGCGTTCGACCGCCCGCCCGGCGCGGCGCCAGAAGGTCCCGTCCACGCGCTCGACCGCGGCTCTCGAACGCCTGGCTGGCGCCTATCTGCGACCGCTCCGCAAGCTGCGTTGGCTCTGCCCGCGCCGGGTGAAGGTGGTTTTCAACGGTCGCCTGCGAAGCACCCTGGGCCGGGCCGACTTCACGCACGCGACGGTCGAGCTCAATCCCCATCTGCTCGACCGCAACCCCGCGGAGCTCGTGCCGACGCTGGTCCACGAGCTCTGCCATCTTGCGGCGGGTCCCCGTGCCGGGCATGGACCGAAGTGGAAGGCGATGATGGCGGCCTGCGGCGCCCCTCCGACGGTCTGTCACCGCCTCGACACCTCGCATGTCGCTCGCCGGCGGCGCATCTGGCTCTGGCGCTGCAAGGCGTGTGGCGAGGGCTACGTGCGCCACCATCGCGGCGCGCGACGGTATCGCTGCGGCGATTGCGGCGGGCGCTTTCAGGTGCTCGCCGAACCCGAGGCGGCGACCTGAGAGCGGGCCGGGTTCTCGCTCTCGCGATGACCAACCCGAGGCGCTGCATCAGGGCATCGGCGCGCTGAAAAAAAGGCGGCTCCGAAGAGCCGCCTTTCTTTCTCCTGCCGATTGCGGGAAGCGACTACTGCAGGACGACCAGCACCACGCGGCGGTTCTGGGCGCGGCCTTCGCGCGTCTTGTTGTCGGCGACCGGCTCCGACTCGCCATAGGAGATCGACTCGATGCGGAACAGCGGAATGCCCTGCTTGGCGAGATATTCCTCGACCGCCTCGGCGCGCTGCTTGCCGAGCTTCTCGTTGTAGAGCTCGCCGCCGACGTTGTCGGTGTGGCCCTGCACTTCGACGTAGACGTTGCGGTTCTCGGTCTTGAGCTGCGCCGCGAAAGCGTCGAGCGCCGCTCTGGCCTCGTCCGACAGCACTGCCTTGTCGAAGCCAAACTTCACCTTGTCATCGGAGAGCACGGTCTCGTAGAGGAGCTTTCCCTCGGCAAGGCGGCCCGCGGCGACGGCGCGGTCGAGAGCCTCCTTGGCGGTCTTCGACGCCTCGGCGGTGTCATTTTCGTTCTTGGTGATGCGGCCCTCGTGGACCTTGATCTTGGTCTGCGCGTCCTCGACCTGGGTCTGAACGCCGTCGACGCGCGTGCCGACCTGACCGACCTCTCCCGCGACGTACTTCTTGGTGGCGCAGCCCCAGCCGGCCATCGCCGTGAGCATCACCACCGTCACTGCCAGGTTCATTCTCTTCATCTCATGTCCTCCATCCTGGGTTGATAAGTCCATTTTGCCACCGCGAGCCTGATTCTCGCCGCCGCTCTACTTGCCGGCGGGGGCGAGCCCTTGGTAGCCCTTCCTCGAAAGTACCTGCTTCACCTTCCTGTTGCGCACTTCGACCTGAATATTCCGAAAGGCGTTCTTGCCCGTCGCCTGGGTCTCGAAGCCGAGAACGTACTGGTAGCGGAGGTCCTCCGCCACCGAGGCGCAAGCTTCTTTCATGTCGTCGGGGCTGGCGATGGAGAAATACCTGCCGCCGGTCATGTGCGCGAGCAGGTTCAGCATGTCGGCGTAGCTGAAGACTCCGTCGGCGGAGGTCGGCGGGGCGTAAGGGTCGCCCGACTCCAGACCGAAGACGTAGACCGGCAGCTGAGCCTTCCGAACGATGTCGCGCGCCGCCGCAGCGGTCAGCGCGCTCGCATTGTCGACGCCGTCGGTGATCAACACGGTGGCGCGCTTGACGTTGCGGCTGTCGCCGGAGATGCGCGGCAGGAGCGCGACCGCGTCGTGGAGCGCGGTCTTGCCGTAGCCCTCCCAGGAGGCCACCGACTCGCGCACCGCTCCCAGGTCCTCGGTGAACGGCACGTCGATGTTGGTGTCTTCGCCGGCAAAAGTCGCGAGGGCGAATTCGTCGCCCGGTCGCGCGGCATCGAGGAAGTAGTCGATCGCCTCACGGCTCGCCTCGAGTCGACCGCCGACGCCCATGCTGCCCGAAAGGTCCTGCAGGAAGACCACGCTCCAGGGCGCCTCGCCCCGGGGCTCGAAGTCGGGGAAGCGCACGGAGCGGCCGTCCACCTTGAGGTCGAAATCCTTCCGGTCCAGGCCGTTCAAGTAGCCGTCCGGGCCCTTGACGATGACCGGCACCAGGATCCAGGCGACCTGGACCTCATCGGAGAAGGTCGGTGTGGACTGCTCCGCAGGCGTGTCGCCAGCCAGGCGCGCCGGAGCCCCAACGAGCAGCGCCAAAACGGCGAAGGCGGCGCAGCATCTGCCAAACCGCCGCTGGCGCGCTCTGGTAGCCTCGAGGCCCGGGAGACTGATGATGAACATCCGAGATATCTCCATCAAGTGCGGCAATTGCGACTCCTATCAAACCCTCACCGCGTTCTCTCGGCGGGAGGACTGGAACGTCTATTCCTTCGAGTGTGACCACGGACGCTGCGATCCCGCCGTGACCCGCACCCTAGTGGAGGTTCCCCGCCAGATCGACGATTTCGCCCGCCGCGACCCGGAATGGCGTGGCGGCGGCAAACACGGCGAGATCGGGGGCGGCTCCACTCCCGAGTGAGCAAGCTCCGTGCCGGTTCGTCAGGAAAAGCGGATTCTTGGCGGTATGTTACGCTTTCTCACGCACTTTTGAGAAGAAATCCAACCCATCCTCAGGCAGGTGGAGGGAGTCATGAAGAAGACGGTCGTTCACGTCGTCGGCACGGGAACCATCGGCGAGCCCCTGATCGGCCTTTTCACCGATTTCCGGGAAAAGATGGGAATCGACGAGGTCACTTTCCACAAGCGTTCGCCCCTTGCAGCCGATCGCTCCAAGATCAACCACCTGATGGCGCGTGGCGCGAAACTCGCTGCCGACTCTGACCAGAGGGACGCTTTCGAGAAGATCGGCCACGCGGTCTCCTACGAGACCGAGGAAGCTCTCTCCCGCGCCACCGTGGTGGTCGATTGCACCCCCGCCGGCAATGAGATGAAGGAGAAGTACTACAACCAGCTCTCCGGTCCCAAGGGCTTCCTCGCCCAGGGCAGCGAGTTCGGGTTCGGCGTTCCGTACGCGCGCGGCATCAACGACGAGGTGCTGGTTCCGGGCCGCGATCGTTTCATCCAGATCGTCTCGTGCAACACCCACAACATCACGACCCTCATCAAGACGCTCTGCGACGACGGAGGGGGAAAGTACGCCCTCGATCGCGGGACCTTCGTCTGCATGCGGCGCGCGAACGATATTTCACAAACCAAGGACTTCGCGCCGGCGCCGCAGGTGGGCAAGCACGACGACGCCGAGTTCGGCACCCATCACGCCCACGATGCCTTCCATGTCTTCGAGACGCTGAATCAGAAGTTCGACCTCTTCTCGAGCGCGGTCAAGCTCAACACGCAGTACATGCACTCGATCTGGTTCAATCTCGCCTTCAACAAGGACATCACCAAGGAGGAGATGGTCGAGCGCCTCAAGGGCAATCTCCGGGTGGCCGTCACCGACAAACGCAACTGCAACGAGATTTTCAGTTTCGGCCGCGACCACGGCTACTACGGGCGGATCCTGTCCCAGACCGTCGTCGTGCTGCCGACCCTCTCGGTGCGCCGCAAGCGGGAGCTCTACGGCTTCTGCTTCACGCCCCAGGACGGCAACTCGCTGCTGTCCTCCGTCGCCGCTGCGCTCTGGCTGATCGAGCCCGATCAGGAGAGCATCAGCAAGCGGCTCGAACCGTTGCGCCGCTTCATGTATCAGGAGATCTGAAGACGGGCCGCCCGGCAGCCGTTTCCGGTCCGGCCTCGCGGCCGCCCGGCGCCTCGAGCTCCGTGAGGTTGCAACTCGGCGAGATGTCGATCGAGGGGCACTCGGTCGCGGGAGAGGAGACCTGGTTCCGCATCCACCCGCCAGGCCTCGCCTTCGATGTCGGGCGGGGAGCGCCGGCGCAGGCCGGATCGCGGGATCTTTTCGTCAGCCATGGGCACCTCGACCATGCTCTCGGCGTGCCGTATGTGCTCTCGCAGCGGACACTGCATCACCATGCGCCGACCCGGGTCTTCTGCCCACTCCCGTTGGCCGAGGTGCTGCGGGAGTTCGTCGGGGCGGCCGAACGAATGGAGCGGGTCGAGTATCGCTGCGAAATCGCTGGACTCGCGCCGGGCGACCGGGTCGAAGTCGGCCGCGACCTGGCGATCGAGGCTTTCTCGACCGATCACGTCGTGCCGAGTCTTGGATTTCACCTCCTGCGCCGTCGCCGGAGGCTCAAGGAAGCGTTTCGTGCTTGCGCGGGAGGGGAGCTCGCCAGGCTCCGCGGCGAAGGAATCGCCATCGACGACGCCTGGGAAGAGATTTGGCTCTCCTACTGCGGGGACACCGGGCCGGGGGTCTGGGAGCTCGCCCCGAGGCTGCCGGAGAGCCGACTGCTGATGATCGAGTGCACCTTTCTCGGCGAAGCGGTCCGTCAGCATGGCAGCGCTTACAAACATCTCCACTTCGACGATCTCGTGGAGCAGGCAGCGAAGCTCGAACGGCACGAGGCGATCGTCCTGCACCACCTGAGCCGCCGGCACACGATCGGCGAGCTGCGCCACGAGATCGAGGCGCGACTCCCGGAGCTCGCGGCGCGGATTCATCTGCTGGGCGAGGTCGAGGTCTGACGGTGGGTGATTTCGGCAAGGGACGGGACCGATGATCTCGGTTCGAGGAGATTCATGACCTACGATCGCCCGGCAGCGGGCCTGCGTCTTTCCGAGCTCGAAGAGCTCGACATCACCATCGAAAAGCTCGTCGCGGGTGGCGACGGCCTCGGCCGGTTCGAGGGCATTCCGATCTTCGTGCCGCGCTCCGCCCCCGGAGACCGGGTGCGCGTCCGCCTCTTCGAACGCAAGCCGGACTATGGCCGGGCCGAGATCATCGAGTTGCTGGTCGCGGGACCGGGACGCCGCGAGCCGCCCTGCCCGTACTTCGCCCGTTGCGGAGGCTGCGATCTGCAGCATCTGGAGGACGCCGTACAGACCAGGCTCAAGGGCGCAGCGGTGGTCGAGACCCTGCGCCGGATCTCCGGCGTCGCCATCCCCGAACCGAGCGCCGTCGTCGCCGGTCCGGCCTGGAATTACCGGCTGCGGACCCAATTGCACACGCGCAGCGCGAAAGGCGGCTTCGAGGTCGGGTACTTCGCGCGCCGCAGTCGCGACCTCGTCGCCGTGGCGGCCTGTCCGGTGCTGGTTCCGACGCTCGAGGCCGAGCTCGTGACGCTCGCCAGGAGGTTGCCGGAACGCGCGCCCTCGAGGATCGACCTCGCTTGCGGAGACAGCGCCCAGGTCTCCTATGCGCCGCTCGTCGAGGGATTGCCGCACGGCGAGCTCAAGCGCCGGATCGGCTCGTTCGAGTACCGCTTCGATGCCCGCTGCTTCTTCCAAGGGCACGCCGGGCTCCTCGAAGAGCTCGTCGAGGTCGTCGTCGGGCCATCGACGGGAGGATCCGCGGCCGATCTCTACGGCGGGGTCGGCCTCTTCGCCCTGCCGCTCGCCCGGCGGTACTCGCGCGTGGTCATGGTGGAGGGTGACCGGATCGCGACCCGCTTCGCGCGCAAGAACGCGCGCGCGAACTTTCCCGACTTCACCGATTCCGCCGGTGGCGGCAAGGGGCTCGAGATCGTGGGGCAAGCGGTCGAGACCTGGGCGCCTGCGGGTCTCGCCGAAGAGTTCGACCGCGTCATTGTCGATCCGCCTCGCGACGGACTGTCGGCCGCCGTCCGCAAGCTCCTGGTCGAGCGCCCGCCGCGCCGGCTGACCTATGTCTCCTGCCACCCGGCGGCTCTCGGCCGGGACCTGCGCGAGCTCGGCTCCGTCCTTGCGATCGAGTCGCTCGTCCTGCTCGACCTCTTCCCGCAGACCGGCCACATGGAGGCCGTGGTTCAACTCACCCGGCGCTGAGCCCCGGTCGCGAGCGAGGTCCGCGCGCCGGCTGCCCGTTCCGGACGGCCCGGCGCCGGACGCACCGCCCTCGGCGGCGGCAAACGCGGATTGCAGTAGGATTCCGGGCGGTCCAATGTCCGACTTCGATCGCGAAAAGACTCCACGGATGCCGGTGGCGGAGATGATCCGTCGCGAGGAGGAGTCCCGGCGCACGCTGCTCCGGGTGGACCTCGGCGCGCTTTCGCACCCGGGAAAGGTGCGTGTGCGCAACGAGGACCACCACCTTGCGCTGCGTCTCTATCGCTCGCGCGAGACGCTGGCGACGAATCTTCCGGAAGGAGACCTGCCACAAAGGGCCGATCAGGCCGGCTATGTGCTGGTGGTGGCCGACGGCATCGGCGGGCGTTCCGGGGGCGAGCACGCCAGCCGCCGGGCGATCGGCGCCTTGATCGAGGTCGCGACCCAGATCCCGGACTGGATCCTGAAGCTCGACGACGTCGTCGCCGGCGAGCTCATGCGGCGAGCCGAAGCCTATTTCGGGAAGGTCGACGCCATCCTCGAGGCCGAGGCCGCGGCCGACCCGGCGCTCACCGGCATGGGCACGACGATGACCATGGTCTACCTGCTCGATCACGATCTGCTGCTCGCGCACGTGGGCGACTCGCGGGCCTATCGCTACCGCGAAGGCGCGCTGTCGCGCATCACCCAGGATCAGACGATGGCGCAGGCGCTCGCCGACGCTGGAGTGATCGCGGCGGAAGAGGTCAAGTCGCACCGCCAGCGCCACATTCTCACCGGCGCGCTCGGAGCGAAGTCCGGTGCGCCGCGGGTCGAGCTCGGCCGCCACGACCTGCGCGACGGCGACCGCGTCCTGGTGGCGAGCGACGGGCTGACCGAGATGGTGACGGACGAAGCGATCGCGGCGATTCTCGCCCGCGAGTCCGATCCTGGCGCGGCTTGCGCCGCGCTGGTCGCCGCGGCCCTCGACGAAGGCGGCACGGACAACATCACCGTGCTCGTCGCCGACTGCCGGTTGCGAACCGAGAGCTGAACCGAACCAACCCGGCGGGCTCGCACGCTGCGCCTCGCCCCGCCGAGCGCCGAGCGCGGACGCCTCTTGCGAGAGGACGAGATGAACGCACCAGCAGTACGTCACGATTGGACGGTCGAAGAGCTCCGCGAGATCCATGATCTTCCGCTGCCGGAGCTGCTCTTTCGCGCCCAGGGGGTGCATCGCGAGCATCACGATCCGGCCAGGGTGCAGATGTGCACGCTGCTGTCGATCAAGACCGGCGGCTGTCCCGAGGACTGCGCCTACTGCCCGCAGAGCGCCCACTACGAGACCGGTCTCGAGCGCGAAAAGCTCCTCGCGCTCGAACCGGTGCTCGCCGCGGCGCGCGCCGCGCGCGCCAACGGCTCGACCCGTTTCTGCATGGGTGCGGCGTGGCGCGAAGTCAAGGACGGCGCGGAGTTCGATCGCGTGCTGGCGATGGTCGCCGGGGTGGCGGCGCTCGGGCTCGAGGTCTGCTGCACGCTCGGCATGCTCAGCGCGGCGCAGGCGGAGCGCCTCGCCGAGGCCGGACTCACGGCCTACAATCACAACCTCGACAGTGGTCCGGAGTTCTACGACCGGATCGTCACGACGCGCACCTACGCCGATCGCCTGACGACCCTCTCCAGAGTGCGCGAGGCCGGGATCACCCTGTGCTGCGGCGGCATCCTGGGCATGGGCGAGTCGATCGCCGATCGACTCGATCTCCTGCGCGTGCTCGCCGGAATGGATCCTCATCCGGAGTCGGTTCCGGTCAATGCCCTGGTGGCAGTCGCCGGAACGCCGCTTGCCGGCCGGCCGGTCGTCGACGGCATCGAGATGGCGCGCCTCATCGC
>JBDSRU010000055.1:0-4766 GCA_039929145.1 Thermoanaerobaculia bacterium | reverse complement strand
CGACGACCTCCGAACCGCCCTGCGCCACGTAGTGCTGGGACGAGAGCAGGCCCAACGAAGGCGGCACCAGCCGCACCGGCAGAGCGACCTCGGCGACCGCGGGCGCGCCGGAGCGAAACCAGGCCGGCGCCGGAGCGGCGGTCACGCGCAGCGTCGCCGGACCTTCGACCAGGGAGGGCTGGGTGTTCTTGCCGATGTCGAGTTTCCAGACCTTCGCCGGGAGTCCGTGGCTCCAGAGTTTCCAACCCGGAGGCGTTTCGAACGACTCGGCGAAAAGCTCGATCCGGTTCGTTCCCTGGACGAGCTCTGCCGTTACGTGGGCGAAGCCGCGCGACGCCTCGCTGACTTCGATCTCGAGCGGCGCCTGGCGGCCGATCGCCGTGCGCTCCGGGCGAAGCGCGATCGTCGGAACCGGGCCATGGCGCAGACCGCCCAGGAGCGCGATGACCAGCGCCAGGAGGAAGAGTGTCGTCGTGAAGAGCCGCATGCGCGCTCGGCGCCTGCGGCTGCGAAGCGAGTCGGTGTCGGGGGCCAGCGGGGAGAGTCGCATCGGGTCTTCGAACTCCTGGGAGACGTCCGGCGGCGAATCGCACCGGTCGTGGAAGGATACCAGCCGGATGCGCGATGCCTCGCAGTTCCAATCCCTGCCGCAGCTCGTCGGCGGAATCCTTATCGGGGGCGCCAGCCGGCGCATGGGCTGCGCCAAGGCCTTGCTCGACTGGCAGGGCGAGACTTTCGTCGAACGGATCGCCAGTGCGCTCGCGACCGTTGTGCCGGAGGTCGTGCTGCTCGGCTCGGGTATCGCGCTGCCGCCGAAAGTGGCTCACCTCCAGGTTCTGGCGGATTCAGGGCAGGAAAGCGGTCCGCTCGCCGGCCTGCTGACCGCTTTCCGCTACCGCCCCGGCGCGGCCTGGCTGATCGCGACCTGCGACCAACCGCTGCTCTCGACGGCGACGCTCGCCTGGTTGATCGGCGAGCGCCGGAGCGATCGCATCGCCGTGCTGCCGCGCCTCGTGCCGGGAAGGATCGAGCCCTTTCCGGGCCTCTACGAGCCCGCCTGCGCCGCGGCACTCGCGAAGCTCGCCGGTCCGGATTCGCGCAGCAGCCTGCAACCGCTCGCGGCTGTCCCGGGCGTCCACCTTCTCGACGTGCCGGCCGGCCTGGTGGTTGAGCTCACAGGGGTGAACAGGCGCGACGAGCTCGAGGCCCTGCGTCGCGAGGCGGCTCTGGTGGCGAAAGATCCTGACTGCGACCGATAGCGGTCTCTCCAGCCGGTACAATCGGATCAACGTGAGGCCCCTGCGGTGACTACGAGCGGATCGGCGCCGGTGCCGATTTTCGCCCCCGACGCGATCGTCGCGGCGCGCTACCGGATTCAGCGCTATCTCGGCCAGGGCGCCGCGGGCGAGGTCTATGGCGCCGAGGATCTGCACTTGCGCAGCCGGGTCGCGCTCAAGGTCTTGCGGCCGGGCGCGAGCCGCGATCCGCAGTCGATCGAGCGCTTCAAGCGCGAGATCCTCCTGGCGCGCCGGGTGAGCCATCCCAACGTCTGCCGGATTTTCGATCTCGGCGTGCACGAGATGTCGAGCGCCGGGGAGAGCGGTCTGCATTCGGTGCTCTTTCTCACCATGGAGTGGCTCGAAGGCGAGACCCTGGCGCGTCGCATCCAGGAGGCGGGCGCTTTCGACGAGGGACCGGCGGTGGCGATCGTGCGCCAGCTCTGCCACGGACTCACCGCGGCGCACGCCGCGGGCGTGGTGCATCGCGATCTGAAGAGCTCGAACATCCTCCTCGTGCCCGGCGCTGAAGGTGAGCGCGCCGTGATCACCGACTTCGGCCTCGCCCGGAGCTCCCACCAGAGCTCGGATGGTCTGACGCTCACCGAAGCCGGGGGACTCCTCGGAACGCCCGCCTATATGGCTCCCGAGCAGGTCGCGGGTCTCGCCGCCTCCGCGGCCAGCGATCTCTATTCGCTCGGCGTGGTGCTCTACGAGATGCTCACCGGCTCGCTGCCGTTCCACGGCGAGTCGCCGCTCGAGGTCGCGGTCAAGCGGCTGCGTGAGCCGCCGACCCCGATCGAGCTCTACCGCGAAGGGATCTCGGCGCGTTTCCGCGCCACCATCGATCGCTGTCTGGAGCGCGAGCCCGAGGACCGTTTCGCGACTGCCGAGGCGGTGATCCGCTTTCTCGATCCGCCGACCGTCATGATTCGCGCTGACAGCCTGCCGCACCGGCGATGGCGGCGGACCTCCGTCGTCGTCGGCGCCGCGGTCGTCGCGGTCGCTGCGATTGCAGCCCTCCTCGTAGCGCGCAAGTTCTCGCAGGCGCCGACGGACAAGGGGGCGATCGCGCCGGAACGCGAGATCTCGCCCGCCGAGTCCGCGCTCGCTCCGAGTGCTTCGCCGCGGCGTGCGATTGCGGTGCTCGGCTTCGCCAACGCCACCGGTCGTCCCGAGGCGCAGTGGCTCTCGTCGGCGCTCTCCGAGATGCTCACCTCCGAGCTCGCCGCGACGGACGCGGTGCGGGCGGTGCCCGGCGAGGTGGTGGCGCAGGCGCGTCAGGACCTCGACCTCTCGCTCTCGAGCTCGCTCGGCGTCGAGACGCTGTCCCGGCTGAAGCGCATCCTCGGGGCCGATCTGGTCCTTCTCGGCAGCTTCACCGCGCAGGGCGGCGCCGAGGCGCCGCTGCGGGTCGATCTGCGCCTGCAGGCGACGGATGGCAGCTACACCCGGCCGTTCTCGATCGAAGGCAGCGAGGCGAAGATATTCGCCCTTGTCCGGCAGAGCGGAGAGAGTCTGCGTCGCGAGCTCGGCATCGGCGAGCTCACGACCTCTGCCGCTCCGGCTCTCGATGTCGCTCATCCCGCGAGCCCGGAAGCGGTGCGGCTCTATGCCGGCGGGCTCGAGGCGCTGCGGTCGTTCGAGCCCGAGCGGGCGCGCGATCTGCTGGAGCGTTCGATCGCCGCTGACCCGGAGTTTCCGCTGGCGCGAGCGGCGCTCGCGGCGGCCTGGTCCGACCTCGGCTACGACGATCGCGCGCTCGCCGCGGCGGTCGAGGCCCGCAAGCGCGCCGGCAGGCTGTCGCGCAGCGAGCAGTTGATGGTCGAGGGGCTCGAGCGTCGCCTGTCGCGGGACTGGCCGCGGGCGATCGAGATCGCCGGCACTCTCTGGCGTTTCTATCCGGACGATCTCGAACAGGGACTGCGCCTGGCTCAGGTCGAGCTCGAGGCCGGCGAATCGACGGCGGCGCTCGCCACGATCGCGGAGCTTCGCCGTTTGCCGCCGCCGCCGGGTGAGGATCCGCGCATCGACCTGGTCGAGGCGCGGGCTGCCGGCGGGTTGTCCGACTTTCACCGCCAGCTCGCGGTCGCCGAGCGCGCCGCGGCGCGCGCCGAGTCCGCGGGCTCGCGCTCGATCCTGGCGCGGGCACGCTACGAGCAGGGCGCGGCACAGCGCAAGCTCGGCGACTCGAACCGCGCCGCTGGCCTCTTCGACGGCGCCCGCCGGCTCGCTGCCGAGCTCGGTGATCGCGCCTTCGGGGCGATCGTTTCGCAGTCGCTGGCGAACCTCGAGCAGTCGCGCGGCGACTTCACGAGCGCCGAACGCCTCTTCGAGGAGGCACGAACGACTTTCGAGGCGATCGGCAATCGTCGTCGCGCGGCGCGGGTGCAGGTTTCGCTCGGTCTCGTCGCCTCGGAGCGTGGCGAGCTGGCGCGCGCGCAGGAGCTCTATGAGAGCGCCGAGGCGACTCTGGCCGAGCTCGGCGACCGGCGCGGGGCCGCCGCCGCGGCTGCCAACCTCGGCACGATGCTCTATCTGCAATGGGATCTCGCCGGGGCGGAGAAGCGCCACCAGGAGGCGCTCTCGACCTTCCGCCAGCTCGAGGACCGGTCACGCGAGATCGTCGCCCTCGCCAACCTCGGACAGGTCCGGCGGGAGCGCGGCGATTTCGCGGGCTCCGATGCGCTCTGGCAGCAGGCTCTCACTCTCGCGCGCGCCACGGGCGACAAGGCGGGGGAGGGCGACGCACTGCTCGGTCTGGGCGAGAATCGTGCGTTTAAGGGCGACGCCGCCGCGGCTAGGCGGGACCTCGCCGCGGCGAGGGCGCTGTTCGAGTCGGGGGGAGAGCGCCCCAAAGCGGCCGCGGTGCGGCTCGAGCAGGCGCGGTTGGAGCGCGACGCCGGCGAGCCGGCGCGGGCTTTCGCCGCGCTGGTTGCGCTTTCGCAGGAGTTCGGCGCGCGCGGCGAAGCGGACGAGAAGGTTCAGGCCGACCTCGAAGCGGCGCGCTGCCTGCTCGCCCAGAGCGGCAAATCGGAGGCTGCTGCGCAGTTGGCCAGCGAGGCTCTGGGTGCGGCCGAGCGCAACCCGGCCGCCTGGCTGCGCCACCTCGGCCGGCTCGTCGGGGCGGAGCTCGACGTCGCCTTCGGACGCTTCGCGCGCGCCCGCAGGACGCTGGCGGAGGACCGCGCGGTCGCCGAGGCGGCGGGGCACCGCATCGCGGTGCTGGAGGCTCGGCTCGGTGCCTTGGCGGTCGATCAGGCCGAGGGTTTGCCGTCCGCCCGGAGTGCGCTCGGCAGCTTCGCCGTCGAAGCCCGCGCTGCCGGCTGCGGCTCGATCGCCGCGCGGGCGGAGCGTCTCGCTGCGGCTCCGGCGCCGCCAGCGGCCGGTTCCGCCCGGTGAAAGGCCACTCGCCCGGTGTGCAGAGGCTTACAGCCCGGACACTTCGGAGGGCGCATCATTCAGTCACCCTCCTTCATTTATCCCCCG
>JBDSRU010000054.1:0-3680 GCA_039929145.1 Thermoanaerobaculia bacterium | reverse complement strand
CAGGCCGGGCTTGCGATGCACGAGGTCCGCGACCCGGGTCTCGGCCGCCGCGACCAGCTCGTCGTCGAGATTGTCGAGGGCGTCCCGATAGAGATGGCCGAGGAGAAAACCGCCGAACAGGTAGGCGGCGAGGAGGAAGATCAGCGCCAGCATCGCCATCGGCAGGACGCCGACAGCGAAATAGGAGAACGCCAGGCGGCGGCCGACCCGCCAGAAGAAGCTCCGCCAGAGGGCACGAAAAACCAACACCAGGGCTACGAGCACCAGGCAGGCGAGCGCCAGCCTGGAGAGCGTGCGCAGGAATCCGGAATCGAACGCCGTCGCCAGCCCGCGAAGGAGGACGAAGACCAGGCCCGAGATGAGCAGGATGGTCTGGTTGAGAGTTCGCGAGCGCCGCGGCAAGTTCCGGGTTCCGAAGACTGCTACTGGATTACGTGCAAGCCGTCGCGCAGTTTCGCCGTAATTGCCCGCGAGCGCTTCGCTTGACCTAGAATACCTCTCAGCGCGCGCCGCTGCCGGGACGAGTCGATCTCCCGGCGGATTCGCCGCTCGCAATCAGAGGAGAGGTCTCGTGTCCCGACTGCCACGCGCTCAAGAGTACCTGAAGACCGGATTCAACGCCGAGGCCGCAAGCGCGGCGCGCTTCCGTGCCGCAGCCGTGCGCGCGACCGAGGATGGGCACCCGAAACTGGCCGAGGCCTGGCGCGCGCTCGCGGCGGAAAAGGACGAACTGGCGCGGATTCAACTCGAGGCGGCGGGGCAGGTCCGGGGCGGCAGCCAGGATCTCGAGGCGGCGCTCGCCGAAGAGCGCTACGAGAACGATTCGCTCTACCCCCGCATGTCGGGTGAGGTCGACGCGGTGACGGCAGCGGTCTTCAGTCAGGTCGTCGCCCGCCAGAAGGAGCATCTCGCCCGCCTCGACTCGCTCCTCGACGCGGTGACGCGCTCGCCCGGCGACATTTCGGGCTGATACGATTAATGCCTGTGAGCGGAGAGCGGATGAGCGCGAAAGAAATGGAGATTCAAGGCGAGTCGTGGGTGACAACGCGACTGGACACCATCGCCGAATGGGCCCAGCGGCACTCGTTCTGGCCCCTTCCCTTCGGCACGGCGTGCTGCGCGATCGAGTTCATGGGCACCGTCTCGAGCCACTACGACATGGCGCGCTTCGGCTATGAGGTGGTGCGCTTCTCGCCTCGCCAGAGCGACCTCCTGATCGTGGCCGGCACGATCACCGACAAGATGGGCCCGGTGCTCAAGCGGATCTACGACCAGATGCCGGACCCGAAGTGGGTCGTCTCGATGGGTGCCTGCGCCTGTTCGGGAGGCTTCTACCGCGCGTACCACGTGATGCAGGGGATCGACGAGATCATTCCTGTGGATGTCTATGTTCCCGGGTGTCCGCCCTCGCCCGAGGGTCTGATCTACGGCATTCTGCAGGTCAAGGAAAAGATTGCGCGCGACCGCAAGGCGAAGAACCAGAAGGGGAGGGTGAAACGTGCAGGTTCAGGCGAAGCCGCTGCTTGATCCCGTGATCGATCGCTTCCCGGCCGGGAGCGTCACCCCCCAGGAGGGTCTGGATCAGCCAACCTGGATCGTCGCGCGCGAGCACCTGCTCGAGCTCTGCCGCGACTTGCGCGACAATCCGAAGACGCGCTTCGACCTGCTGCTGGATCTCTGCGGGGTCGATTTTCCGGATCGCTCCGACGAGATGGGCGGCCGGTTCGAGGCGGTCTACCACCTCTACTCGATGCCGCGCGGCGAACGCCTGCGCCTCAAGGTGCCGCTCACCGAAGCGGATCCGGTACTGCCCTCGTTGATCCCGGTCTGGAAAGCCGCTGACTGGTTCGAGCGCGAGGCCTGGGACCTTTTCGGCTTCAAGTTCACCGGCCATCCGAACCTCCGCCGCATCCTCACCCACGACGGTTTCCAGGGCCACGCGCTGCGCAAGGACTACGACGCCGCGCGGCGCTGGATTCTGACCGAGGACAAGATCTACATGCCGAAACTCGAGGCGCCCGCATCTTCCGATGACGGCGACGCGATGTTCGAGCGCATGACGATCAACATCGGGCCTTCGCATCCGGCGATGCACGGAACGTTCCGCATGATCGCGATGATCGACGGCGAGCGCATCGTCGCCTCCGAGATGGAGATCGGCTACCTGCATCGCTGCTTCGAGAAGATGGCGGAGAGCCACACCTGGCAGCAGGTGATTCCGTACACCGACCGGCTGAACTACTGCTCCTCGTTCATCAACAACGTCGGCTACTGCAAGACGGTCGAGAAGATGCTCGGCATCGAGGCGCCGCCGCGGGCGGTCTGGGCGCGCACCATCCTCTCCGAGTTCTCGCGCATCATGGATCACTGCGTGTGCAACGGCTCGACGCTGGTGGACCTCGGTGCGCTGACCAATTTCTGGTACTTCTTCCAGCCCCGGGAGGAGATCTACACGCTCCTCGAATCGGTTTGCGGCGCCCGCCTGACGGTCTCGGCGAACCGCATCGGCGGTCTGCTCGCCGAGCTGCCGGACACTTTCCTGGCGCAGTGCGAGCACCTTCTCAAGTTCATTCCGCCGCTCATCGACGACATCGAGAAGCTGCTCGACAAGAACCGGATCTTCATGGACCGGGCGGTCGGAATCGCGGCGATCTCTGGTGAAGACGCCGTCAACTGGGGCTGGACGGGGCCTTGTCTGCGCGCCGCCGGCGTCGCCTACGACGTCCGCCGCGCGCATCCGTACGATCTCTACGACACGCTCGATTGGGAAGTGCCGGTGCTCACGGGCGGCGACGTCTACGATCGCTATCGCATCCGGATGATGGAGATCCGCCAGTCGCTGCGCATGATTCGCCAGCTCGTCGATCGCGGCATGCCGGAAGGCAAGTGCATCGTCGACGATCCGCACATCGCGCTGCCGTCGAAGGACGCCTGCTACAACCAGATGGAGTCGATGATCTACCACTTCAAGCTGATCATGGACGGCATCCAGGTGCCGCCGGGAGAGCGTTACGGCATGGTCGAAGGAGCGAACGGCGAGCTCGGTTTCTACTGCATCTCGGACGGATCCGGGAAGCCCTACCGGATCAAGGTGCGGCCGCCCTGCTTTCCGATCTTCTCGACCTTTTCGACCCTCATGCAGGGGCACACGATCTCGGACGCCATCGCGACGCTCGGCGGCCTGAACGTGATCGCCGGGGAGCTCGAGCGATGACCGTCAATCCAGCCGCACTCAAGTTGCCGGGCGTCGAGCACCACCCGAAGAAGATCGTCCCGCGGCGCATGACGATCGCCGAACGGCTCTACCTGCCGCTGCTCAGCGGGCTGATGGTCACCATCCGCCACATGTTCGTGAACCTGCTGGGGATGCGCAAGCGGGTCACCATCCAGTATCCGGAAGAGCGCCGTCACTACAGTTCGCGCTATCGCGGACACCACATCCTGACCACCCGTCCCGACGGCTCGGTGCGCTGCGTCGCCTGCTATCTGTGCGCCACGGCCTGCCCCGCGGAGTGCATCCACATCGAAGCCGCCGAGCATCCGGACGTCAACATCGAGAAGTACCCGGTGGTCTACGAGATCGACATGCTGCGCTGCGTCTTCTGCGGCTACTGCGTCGATGCCTGCCCGGAAGAGGCGATCATCATGTCGAACAACTACGACATGGCCTATTACGACCG
>JBDSRU010000053.1:0-3437 GCA_039929145.1 Thermoanaerobaculia bacterium | reverse complement strand
CAGCAGGCGCTGATGCTCCGCCTGGTCGAAGAGGACCCCGAGTTCCGCACCGAGATCGTCCGCCGCACGACGGCGGCGCTCAACCATCAGCTCACCCCGGAGTTTCTCGAGAGCCTGGTGGCGCGCTACGAGCAGACCGCAAAGACGCTCGGCGTCACCGACCTCGACTGGGTCGCAAAGCTCCGCGCCTTCTTCGCCTGGCGGCCGGATGCGATCCGCACCCAGCTCCAGCGAATGCTCGGCGCCGGCGAACCGATGGCGGTCGAGCTCACCGCCCCCGAGGGCACCGTCAAGGTCGACGGCTTCTCCGTCGGCGGGCGCTACACCGGCACCTATCCCGCCGGGACCGTGCTCGAGGCCGAGGTCGAGCCTGCCGTCCGCGCGCGATTCCTGCGCTGGGAGATTGAGTCCACCCCACCGATCGCCGCCCCCGCCGAGAGCCCCGCCCTCCGCTTCACCGTCTGGGGACCTTCAAAGATCGTCGCCCGGTTCCGCGACTGAACCGCAAACCGCGGCGCTCGAACGCTCATCCTGGAAGACCGGAACCTCCCGCGCCCCTGCTCCTTGCCGTCGGCGAGGCGGCCTTCTAGACTCGGTGCATACCTCCAGTCTCAGGCGGCAGGCGCCTTGTGCGCTTTCCCGAGGAGAAGGCCATTGCGCCGGAACGGCGTCGGTCCTGAAAGGACTGAACTTGACCTACACGATGCGCGCCGGATTCCTCGCGCGGCTGTTCGCCGCCAGCGCTCTCCTCGCCCTCGCCCCGGCAGGCCTCGGAGCCACGAGCTATTCAATCGCCACCTTCGCCGACGACTCCGTGGTCAACGGCAACTGCACGCTGCGGGAGGCGATCCGCGCGGCGAACGGCAATCTGGCGGTCGATACCTGCGCCGCGGGAGGCGCTACCGACACCATTACGCTGCCAACCGGGACCTACCCGTTTTCGGGCGAGGAAATGCTCTTCGGCAGCGGCGCCCTGACCATCCAGAGCCAGACGCTGAATCCGTTTGACGTTTCGATCGACCTCAGCAATGTTGGCAGATTTCTCACCCTGCAAGGGCCGGGCAGCGAAATCGTGCTCGGTGGCCTGGAGGTCAAATCCGGCCTGGTTCCAGGGGTAACCGCCTCCGGAGGCGCCATCCTCGCCTCCGACGTCTCCTTGACCTTGTTCAACTTCCACTTCCTCTCGAACGTCGCAGAAGTTTCGGGAGGCGCGCTGTTTTACGAGGCTAGCCAGCCCGGGAGGAAGCTGCTGCTTCGAAACGGGGCGTTTCAGTCGAACAGTGTTCCGGGCTCCCCCTCGGGCCCCTCCGGCGGCGGAGCGGCCTACATCACTATCGATGGCGGTGCTCAGGCCGACATCCGGGATGTCGCGTTCATCAGCAACTCGGCCACTTCAGCTGCTTTCTCGATCCAGGGTGGAGCTCTGGTGCTCAGCACGAGCGGGGCTAACACTGCCGGGTCTTGCGTCCGTTGCAACTTTCAGAGCAACTCCGCGGTCTCGACCGCACCATCCGGCTTCAACACCGTCTCAGGCGGCGCTGTCTACGCCGCGGCGTACAACGGCTCCAGGCTGCAACTCATCGATGGTCGCTACACCGGCAACTCGGCGACCGGCCCCGCCGGTGCCACCAAGAGCACCACCCTTTCCGGGGGCAGCAGCTCCTTAGCGACGCTTCTCCTGGAGCGGCTGTTCATCGACTTCAACGCCGGCTCGACCGATTCCGCAACCTTCGACGTGGGGCTCGAAAACTTCGGCGGTGGAATCGGCTTCTATGAGTCCCAGCTGACGTTCGGACCAGCGAGTGGGTTGCGGGTCTACAGCGACTCCGTGGTGAGTCTCGGCCACCTGACAATCGCCGACTACCCGTCTACGGGCGGCAACTTCACGGTCGCTGGCGCCGGAGTCGTACACCTCCAGAACTCAATCCTGGCGCTCAACGGCGCGAACCTGGTCCCCGGCAGCAATCTCCTGCAGACCGCGAACTTCGTGGGCGGAGATCCGCTCTTTCTGGATGAACCGAACGGCGACTACCACCTGGACGGGCTCTCGCCGGCGATCAACGCCGGCGCGAACGGTGCCTTCACGATCCGCCTGGCGGATCTCGATCACAGAAGCCGGTTTGTCGACGGCCTGACCGATATCGGCTGCTACGAGTTCGACGGACTTTTCGCGGACAACTTCGAAGTCGGCGACGCCGGTTCCTGGAGCAGCCACGTTCCCTGAGTGGCCTGCCGCGCTCAGGGCGCCACGCGCTTCGAGCTGGCGCCCTCGCAGATTCCATTCACGCGCCTCGATATCGGCCGGAGGGTGGTTTGTGCGCTCTCCTCAGAAGAAGCTCCTCGCTCCGGAGCGACGCCGGCCAGGAAAGGACTCCACTTGAACCCCACGACACATGCCCGAAAAATCGAACGGCTGCTTGTCGCCAGCGCTCTCCTGGCCGTGGTTCCGGCAGGCCTCGAAGCCACGACCTACACCATCGCGACGTTCGCCGACGACGCCGTCGTCAATGGCAACTGCACGCTCCGCGAGGCGATCCGGGCCGCCAATACCAACTCCATAGTCGATGCCTGCCCGGCCGGAGGAGCCGCCGACGCCATCGTGCTGCCCAGTGGTACCTACCCCTTCAGCGGACAGGAGCAGCTTTCCTTCCCTGGCACGCTCAGCATCACGAGCGCGACGCTCAACCCGTTCAACGTCACCATTGACCTGCAGGGCGCCGGCCGGTTCCTGTTCATCAACGGCGGCGGACCCTACACGCTCGGCGGGCTGGGCATCATCAACGGACTGGCCGGTTTCGGCGGCAACGACGGCGGCGCGATCAGCGCCGGAGGGATCGGTATGACCCTCTTCAATTTTCGCTTCGTCTCGAACCTGGCCCCGTACGCGGGGGGTGCGGTCAGCTTCAACTCCGGCTCTGACAGCAATCACTACCTGACCCTTCACAACGGCACCTTCCTCACCAACCAGGCGACGGACGCCTCGCCATCCTCGACGACGAATGGTGGCGCCCTGTCTCTCTCCATGCAGGGGGGGAACCACGCCGACCTTCGCGACGTCGTCTTTCAAGGCAACTCGGCAAGCGGGGGCTTCGCCCAGGGTGGTGCACTCACGGTCTTCGCTTTCGGCGCCGGAAGCACCTTCGACTGTGTGCGCTGCGCCTTCCAGAGCAACTCCCTGGTGGCCAACGCCAGCGGCGCCAACGGCTACGCTGCGGTCTCCATCCAGGCCGGTTTGAGCAGCGCAGTGAGCCTGCGCGACTCGAGATTCATCGGCAACTCGGCCACTGCGGGCGCAGGAGGGCAGGCGTTCAGCGCGCTCGTGGCGTCCGCGACGGACAACGCCACGAGCGAATTCGAGCGGCTTTTTATCGACGCGAATCTGGGTCCGGGAGGCGGATTCGACTACGACATGCGCCTGGGCGTCGCATCCGGCGCCA